>CAXETO010000102.1:0-3069 GCA_963999255.1 uncultured archaeon
CGTCTGTTCCAAGGGCAGTTGTTAATGGAAAAAAAACTCTTATTTTATGTTCAAATAATTATTTAGGTTTAACGAATCACCCAAAGTTAAAAAATGCGGCAATTAACGCTATAAAAAAATTTGGAGTGGGTTCAGGATCAGTGAGAATAATAGCTGGAAATATGACTCTCCATGAAGAATTGGATAAAAAAATAGCAGAATACAAGAAAACAGAGGCTGCGATACATTTTCCAACAGGATTTGCAGCTAATGCTGGAACTATACCACAGCTTGTAAGTAAAGAAGATGTAATAATAAGTGATGAATTGAACCATGGAAGCATAATAGATGGGGTAAGACTTAGTAATGCCGATAAAATGGTTTTTAAACATGCAGATATAAATGATTTAGCTAAAGTTCTGGAAGAAATAAAATCAAAAGAATATAAACGAAAATTGATAATTTCAGATGGCGTGTTTAGTATGGATGGTGATATAGCACCACTGCCTGGAATAGTCAAAGAGGCTGAAAAACATGATGCTACAATTTATATTGATGATGCGCATGGTGAAGGAGTACTAGGTAAAAATGGAAGAGGTTTAGCAAGTCACTTCAATCTTGAAGGTAAAGTAGATATTGAAGTAGGGACATTTTCAAAAGCTTTTGGAAATATGGGTGGTTATGTATCTGGAAATAAAGATTTAGCAGAATATATATACAACAAAGCAAGAACATTTCTTTTAAGCGCTTCAATTCCTCCAGCTACATTAGCTTCTTGTATAGCAGCATTAGAAGTTATTGATGAAGAACCACAAATAATTCAAAATCTTTGGTCTAACGTAAAATACTTTAAGAATGGTTTAAATGAAATGGGATTTGATATAGGAAAAAGTGTGACTCCAATAACTCCTATAATGTTAAATGATAGTAATATGGCGCAACGTTTTAGTGAAGAATTAATGAGAGGTGGAATTTTGGCGTTACCAATAATTTATCCATTGGTTGCAAGAGATAAAGCAAGAATAAGAACAATTATTAGTGCAGTTCACACAATGGAAGATTTGGATTTTGCTTTAGAAAGCTTTGAGAAAGTGGGTAAAAAACTTGGAGTAATCCATAATAAATAAAGATTTTAATTTATATCAAAATTTAACAAAAATAATTAATGTTTTGGATGTATATTCCAAAAATTTCCTTTTAATCCAATTGATTTGAAGAATGTAGTTATTTCTTTGATGTTAGGACGTTCATAATCTACTTTTAAACGATTTTTGTAAAATAATTTACTCATGTTAATAATTTGAGGGAATGTTATTGTGTATCCTATCTTACTAGAATTCTCAGTTTTCCATTCTTTAAGATGTTCTGGAGAGCTGAAGAAGTTCATGTTGTTACTGCATGTATCAATTATGTTATCATACCATTTAGCTATGGGTTTGCTAAAGTGTATAAGAACGTCTTTTGGTGTTTTCTCAAGAATTTGTTCATTTTTTAAGGTTAAGATAATGGGATCAGCACAATGGAAACAATATGCTTTAATTTTAACTGGTCGCTTTAACAAAACATGGATTCCTATGGAATCCCAAGCACAATTAGCGTAGTAACTTTTTCCTTCTTCGAGTTTAGTTTGATATGATGTGGGTATATTAGAAAATGGCCATACCATTAGTATACGTTGAGTTCCAGTTATCCTGACAAGGGATCTGTGTTGTTCAAGCGTATCAAGTGTTTCAATCAGTTTTTTCTTAGTTATTTTAAATTTTGTTATTATTTCTTCTAAGTGTGGCGCTCTTGAATATTCAACAAAGTGATCATATACAAATTTGCGGACAAGTTGAGGAAGGTCTGATATCAAATTTTTCATAATAATATTAATCGTAAACAGGGGTAAGATGTTTATTATAAATCAAATGTTTATATTTCTTAGAGATTTGCTCGGTAATTTTACCTAGAGAACCATTACTAATTTTACGACCGTCAATTATCCCAATAGGACAAAGTTCAGCTGCAGAACCAGTTACAAATACTTCATCAGCAGTATATAAATCACCAACTACAAGATTAGTTTCTAGTACTTCATAATTCATATCTTTAGCTATATCAATAACAGTATCACGAGTTATACCTCCAAGTGATGCAACAGTCGTAGGAGTTTTTACAACCTTGTTTTTAATAAGAAAAATATTTTCACCAGAACATTCAGCTACATATCCACTATGATCTAACATTATTGCGTCATCTACATTAGCGTTAGCCGCTTGCATTTTTGCTAGCACATTATCTAAATAGTTTAATGATTTAATACGAGGATCAACGCTATGTGGTGACTTTCGTGTTATTGAACATGTGATTAAGGATGCGGGTTTAGTACCTAACAAAGGTGGTAATGGGTAAGCCATTATTATAATTGATGGTTTACTACATAGTTTAGGAGCTAAGCCAGGTCCTCCAACACCTCTTGTAATAATTGGTCTAATATGACCGTCTTTTAATTTATTTTTTTTAATAGTTTCTATAATTGCAGTTTGTATTTCTTCCATCTTAAGTGGTATTTCAATTCCCATACAGTTAGCAGAGTCATAAAGTCGATTAAGATGTTCAGGTAATTTAAATAAGTTACCACCATATAATCTGATTCCTTCAAAAAATCCATCTCCATATAAAAATCCATGATCCCAAATAGAAATCTTAGCTTCATTTCCTTTTACAAATTCACCATCATAATAAATATAAAAATTATATAGATCACCGAGATTTTTTTCTAGATTATTATAGGGATTTTTCATATCTTTAACACTTATAAAAACTTAAAAAACATTTTGCATTTAGAATATTACATATAATGACATTAAAATCTGCAAAAGATACGAAAAAAGAAATAATGCTAAATTATAATAGAGATCCACAAGATTGGCATGTAATGATTGGAAAAGATAACTATGGTCATACTGATACTTTAATAACACATAGCAATGAACTATGGATACTAAAAGAAGAAATAATTAATCCATACAAAAGTTTAGGATTTGGAATAAAGAAAAATATAACTGCAAATTTATCTAATTCAGGATTAAAAACTTTTGGTTATAG
>CAXETO010000103.1:0-3058 GCA_963999255.1 uncultured archaeon
AATATAGCATTAGCAACTGTTGGAGCAGGTGGAACAATATTTGCTTCACCAACACCTTTAGCACCGTATGGACCACTACCATAAAATCCAGTAATTATGGCAGATTCAATAATTGGAACATCAGAAATAGTGGGAACTTTATAATCACCAAGTGAATTATTTATAACTGTACCTTCAGAATCAGTATGAACCTCTTCAAATAATGCATAACCTAATCCTTGAACTACTCCACCTTCAATTTGACCTTCAATACCTAAAGGATTTATTGCAAAACCAACATCGTGAGCAGCACAATATTTAACAACTTTTACAATTCCAGTATCCTTATCAGTTTCAACTATACATGCATGTGCAATAAAAGATGGGTCATGAAAAGATGGAAACAAAGCAAATCCATTTAAAGTATTTTTATCGTACGGAGGCCAATCAGCTACAAAAGATCCTCGACCAACAACTGGTCCTCCAAACTGAAATTGACTATAAACACATATATCTTGTATTGTAAGTGAATTAGAAGGAATATTAGTTTCAAATATTTTTCCATTTTTTAAAGTAAGTTTATCTAAAGAAACTTCAAGTTTTTTAGAAGCTAATTCAAATAATTGATTTTTTACATCTCTAGCAGCTCTTAATACTGCACTTCCAGATGCATATGTTGTTCGACTTCCTTGTGATCCCCCATCCCAAGGAGTAAAATTAGTATCTGCATTTAGGATAGTGATTTTATCTAAAGGCAATGTAAGTTCTTCAGCAGCAATCATTTTAAGACCAGTGATAGCACCAGCACCTGTATCAGTCGCTCCAGTAATAACTGTTATAGTTCCATCTTCATTAAGTTTAATAGTTGCTGCACTTGAATGAATTCCAACTGAAGGTATCATACCACAAGCGATTCCTATTCCTTGATTATCTTTTAGTTTAACATTATTCCAATCAATCATTTTAGTAACTTTTTTTAATGCAGCTGTAAGTCCAACGCCATGAACAATTTGACCAGTAGCACCTTCACTACCTTCTTTCCAAACATTAATTAAACGAAATTTTAATGTATCAAATCCAAGTGATTTTGCAATTGAATCCATATGAGATTCAACAGCAAAAGCAGATTCAGTAGTACCAGGAGCCCTAAAAGCACCTGCAGGTTGTTTATTAGTATAAATACAGAATCCCTCAGTAAAAACATGGTCAATTTCATATGGTCCAACCAATTGAAGACACGCAATATTTGCCCAAATAGCACCTTCACCACCGCTTATTCCAGTATCAACAATTGCTTTAGCCTTTCTAGCTATAATCTTACCATTTTTATTAACTCCAGATTTAATAATAAATTTAAATGGCGGTCTAGGTGTACCAGCCTCAAATTCTTCTTCTCTTGAAAGTACAAGTTTTACAGGTTTACCTGTTTTTTTAGACAATAATACACAGAATGTTTCAATAACACCAGAAACTTTGCCACCAAATCCACCACCAGTATGAGATGTTATAACATTAATATCACTAATAGGAAGATTTAACGCAGTTGAAATACCACCTCTAGCATGAAATGGACTTTGTGTACTAGTCCATACAGTAATTTTATTACTAGAATCAACATTAGCAGCACAAGCATGAGGTTCAATAGGTACTTGATTAACCATTTGTGTTTCATATTTTTCTTCTAGAACAAAATCACACGTATCAAATATCTTTTCATCATAATTTTTTTTTAAGTTAGTATAACTACACAAATTATTAACTTTATATTTGGGTTCAGCAAGTGGTTTAACATCATCATGTATAGAAATACTTTGATCAGCCATAGCTTGATCAACATTAGTTAGTTTAGGTAATTCTTCAATTTCAACATTAATTTTAGAAACAGCATCTTCAGCAATTGCTAAAGTTTCAGCAGCTACAACAGCAATAGGATGTCCTTTATATAATATTTTATCTCTAGCAATCAATTCCAAGTCTTGGATTGCAAGTCCTAATTTAACTTTAGGGAAATCAACAGCAGTAATAATAGCTTTAACTCCAGCAATTTTTTTAGCATGAGACAAATCAATTGATATAAGTTTTCCATGAGATATTTTACTTCTAAGAATTTTAGCATATAACATATGTGGAAGATTTACATCAGTACCAAAAATTGCACTTCCAGTAATTTTTTCATTTGAGTCTATCCGAAGAGTGTCTTTACCTACAATATTAAATTTTTCTGTAAGATAATTTAATTGTGTTTTACTCATCTACAATAAATAAAAAACACATGTATTAAATATATTACTAATTATTTAGAATCATCTAATTTTCCAGCAGCCTTTATTTTTACTCTAACTGCATTACTTGGAAGATATGACAAATAAATTTCGTCAATTTCAACTATACTAACAGTGTCACGTTTTGCACCAGCTTTAACACTTTCTTCAACAGCAGCTTTTTTAGCAGTTTTAATAGCATCTTCACGAGTTGTGTCTTCTAAAGCAAAAACCATATCAATTTCCCCACTAACTTGAGCTATAGCAGCTCCTAGAGCATTTGCAGATTGAAAGTTTTCTGGTCTAACAACTTTAGATATCCCAAATATTTTATTATAATGACTAGGAGAAATAATTAATCCACCCCCACCAACTAACACCATAGGCATTGGATCAGGATTAGTACGTATCATTTCTACACTTCGTTCCAATTTTTTAATTATTTCATCAACAGAAAGATTAATAATATTTTTATTAATTTGTTTAAGTTTAGAATATTGAAGTTTATCATCTTCAATTTGAGCATAACCAGCAGCAAGACTAATATCAGTAGTAGTAATAATATTACCGCCCCATGCAATAGAATCATTAATTATATTATATCCTAAACTATCTGGACCAATATTAACTGAATTATTAGAAGATCTAACTATACTTCCACCCCCACAACCTAGAGAGACTAAATCAGGCATCCTAAAATTAGTTCTAATTCCAGCTAGATTTACAGTAGCTGCAGATTGACGTGGAAAACCTTTAATCATAACACCAGAAAGCATAGTAGTTCCCCCTACATCAACTACAATAAAATCGTCTAATCC
>CAXETO010000104.1:0-3023 GCA_963999255.1 uncultured archaeon
GTCTACCTTTTGATATTCTTAATTCTTTATCTCCTAATCAAATTATACTTGTAGAAGCTAAACCTGAAGAAATTGTTGAACGTAGAAATACTGATATTACTAGAAAACGCGATAACTTATCACTTGATGAAATAATATACGAATTAAATCTTGGTAGATCTATGTTATCTTCAAGCGCAGTTATCTCTGGCGCTACTATTAAAACAGTTAATAATAATAATGACGATATAGAAAATACTATTATGGAAATTACAAATTTATTAGGTGTGATGAAATAGTTTGTTAACATATAATACTCTTTTGGTATTGGCTATTGCTATAGGTGTAAGTTTCATGTTTGGTATGGCTAGACGTAAATTAACTGATTATAAAAAAATGAAGAGAGTTAATAAAGAAGTTAAAGAATTTAATAAAGCTCTTATGGCTGCTAAACGTTCCGGTGATACTGCTAAAGTAACAAAATTACAAAAAAAAGAAAAACAAATGAAATCTTTACAAGTAAAAATGATGAGTGAAAATTTCAAATCAATGTTATTTTTAGCTCCTTTTATGATTGCATATTTCTTCCTTAATTCACATTTCGAAGGTCAAGTTCTTGCTATTTCTCCTATACCCATTCCACTAATAATTTGGACTATTGGTCCTGAATTACCTTTTGTTCATTGGTATATTATCTGTTCTATGGCATTTAGTAGTGTAATAACAAAAGTACTTGGCGTAGATATGTCTTAAATTTTCTTATATAGAAATAATATGAAGAAACTAGATAAAAGTATTGTTATATCTGGAATGCCTGCTGTTGGTAAAACAACTCTTGCAAATAAACTTGCTACTAAATATGATTTAAAACATATTGGCGGCGGTGATATACTTAAACAATTAGCTGATGAAAAAGGTTTTTCTATGAAAGAACTTGATTGGTGGGATAAAAATGAAGCCAAAAAATTTATTGAATTACGAAATAATGATTCTAGTTTAGATAAATTAGTTGATGAAAAACTTGTTAATATATTATCTAATGAAATTGTAATTATAACAAGTTATACTATTCCATGGCTTTATAATGATTGTATATCTATATATTTATCTGGTTCATCTCTAAACAGAGCTAAAAGACTTGCTGAACGTGATAATATAATTCTTGAAAAAGCGTTAAAAATAATAGAAAGACGTGATTTAGATAATCAATCTCTTTATAAAAAAATCTATAATTTTGATTTTGTAAATGATTTAACCGTGTTTGATTTTATATTTAATACTGATAAAATATCTAAATTAGACTTACATAATATAGTTTTTAATATAATTGATTCAACTAGATAAATTAATGAAATTAAATAATTCTGATTTAATTATATTGGGTGAAGAAACTACTGATGTAAATTATGGTTGGAATTATAATAATCGTCCAATTGATAAATTAATCAAATATGGGATATTATATGTAGATAAACCTCAAGGTCCTACAAGTCATGAAGTAGTTGCTTGGGTTAGGAAACTATTACAAATTAATAAAGCTGGTCATAGTGGAACCCTTGACCCACTAGTAACAGGTATTTTGCCTATTGGACTAGAAGAATCTACTAAAGTTCTATCTGTCTTACTACTTGGTTCTAAAGAATATCATGGTGTTGGTAGATTACATGGTCCAATTAATTCCAAAACACTTAATCTAATAGTTAAAGAATTTACAGGTGAGATATATCAAAAACCACCGCAGAAATCAGCTGTTAAAAAAGTCACTAGAACTAGACAAATATACGATTTTCAAATTCTTGAAGTTAAAGATAATTTATTTCTCTTTAAAGTAATATGTGAATCTGGAACATATATACGAAAATTAATTTATGATATGGGTGAAATACTTGGTGTTGGTGCTACTATGGCTGAATTACGTAGAAGTCAAGTATGTAGTATTTCTGAATCTGATTATCTATTAAAAATTCATGATCTTGTTGACGCTGTATATTTATGGAAAAACGATGATGATGAAAGTAAACTTAGAAAATTGATTCAACCTGTTGAATCTGCTTTATCTGAATTAAAAAAATTAGTAATTAGAGATTCTGCTATTGACTCTATATGTCATGGAGCACAACTTGCTATCCCTGGTATCTTACAGTTATCAAAGAATATTTTGAAAAATGACCCAATTGCTGTATATAGTCTTAAAGGTGAATTAGTTTCTATAGGTACAGCACAGTTATCTAGTGAAGAAATTACTGATTTAGATAAAGGAATTGCTGTATTAACTGACAGGGTAATAATGAATGCTGGTACATACCCAAAAATGTGGAAAACTTCTGATAGTAAAAATTATGCTTGAATAAACTTCTGATTGCAAGTTGTATAATATTCAACTATGACTCAAAAATTATATAGTAACATATTTACATGCAAAAAAAAACTATTAATTATCAAATGGTTAGCTTTATTTGTAAATCAAATCCAATAATTGTTTTTATTATATTATTATTCTTTGTATCTACATTATTTTTTCCTATTATTCCTGCTTATTCAATTACTACTACTCAAGTTTATTCTGATGAAAATTTTTACTACGCTAATGATAATGGGTTCTTTAAATTTACATTGTTTAATAATGAAAATAGCACCATCATTGTTAATCAAGCCAAAATAATGTTATCTTATAATCTTAATGATGGCAGTTCATTTGTTGATGTATTTGGTGAAAGCCAAATTCCTTTACACGTTTCTGTTGCGCCACAAGAATATCAATCATTTTCAGTACCTTTTGATATTACTGGTAATGCTTCTCCAGGATATGCTTCAATTACCATAATGTATGTAATTAATGGTACGTATTGGAATAATGCCAATTTTCTATTTTCCACTAATCCAATCTATATTGAAAGTGATTGGAAAACTCAATATGATGGCCTAGATGAAAGTTATGATCAGTTATCTTCTAATTATACGGCTCTAGATACAAACTATACTAATCTTAATGAAAGTTATGATCAGTTATCTTCTAATTATACGGCTCTAGATACAAACTATAC
>CAXETO010000105.1:0-3015 GCA_963999255.1 uncultured archaeon
CTAAAATTAACGGAGTGCTCTCTGTACCTCAAAGTAAAAGTTATACTCATCGCGCTATTATTCTAGCCAGTATATCTGAAGGCACATCTTTTATTAATAATCCTCTAATGAGTGAAGATACTCATTCAACAGTTAAACTATGTAAAATGCTTGGATCACAAATAAAAAATCATGAGTCATCACTAGAAATTACTGGTAGTTCTGTTTTAAAATCTCCTAGTCAAATACTTGATGTCAATAATTCGGGGACTACTCTGAGACTTATTACTGGTATCTCCTCTCTTATTCCTAATGGCAATGTTACCATAACTGGAGATAATAGTATAAAAAAAAGACCAATGGGTCCACTTTTAAATTCGTTAAATGAATTAGGTGCTAAGTGCGTATCTATCAATTCTAATAATTGCGCGCCAATAAATGTTAAAAGTGGAGGAATTTTAGGTGGCGCTACTGAAATATTAGGTAATATTTCATCTCAGTTTATTTCTAGTTTACTAATATGTTCTACAAAATTTAATAAAGATGTAACAATTAAAGTTAAAAATACTCTGGTTTCTGCCCCATATGTAGATATTACTCTTAAATTACTAGATTTATTTGGATATAAATTCAAAAATAATCAATATAATTTATTTACTATTCCTTCTCAACAAATATCTTCAGGTACTAGTATTGATATACCTGGAGATTTTAGTTCTGCAGCAATTCTTATTGGACTAGCTATTCTAAATAACGGAACTCTTAAACTTACCAATTTAAATTTTAATTTACCTCAAGCTGATAAAAAAATTATTTCTATAGTTAAATTAATGGGTGCAAATATTGATGTTGATGAAATCGCTGGTTCTATAACTGTATATAATAATGATATGCTTTCTGGCGGAGATTTCAATTTATCTGACACACCTGATTTATTTCCTATTGTATCAATGTTAGCGCTAAAATCTAAAGCGTCTGTAAAAATAACTGGAGTTGCGCATACAAGATTTAAAGAAAGTAATCGTGTATCTGCAATATTGAACGAATTAAAAAAATTTGGTTGTGAAGTTACTGAATTAGATGATGGTGTTATTATTACTCCTACAAATTCATTATCAACGGTAACATTAAATTCTTTTGGTGACCATAGATTATTTATGTCACTCGTTGCTGCGGCTTTATCTACCAAAAAAATTTGTTTAATAGACGGACTTGAATATGTAAATATTTCTTATCCTAATTTTTTGGTTGATTTAAAAAAAATAGGAGTAAAATTTGAGGTGAAATAATTATGAAAGGAGACTCAATTGGAGAAAGATTTATTGTGACTAATTTTGGTGAAAGTCATGGTAAATTAGTTGGTTGTATTGTTGAAGGTTGTCCTGCTGGTTTACCTCTAACAACAAATGATATCCAAAAGGAACTTGATTTAAGAAAACCTGGAAAATCTATTGTTACTACTATGAGAATGGAAACTGATCAAGTAGAAATTATGTCTGGAATATTTAATGGATTTACTACTGGTGCGCCTATATGTTTAATAATCAAAAATAAAGACGCTGATTCTTGTACTTATGAAAAACTTCGTGACCTTCCTAGACCTGGACATGCAGATTATGTTGCTAAATTGAAATATGGTGGTTTTAATGATTATAGAGGAAGTGGTAGATTTTCTGGTAGATTAACTGCTACTTTTGTATGCGCGGGGGCTATAGCAAAAAAACTTATTAAAGAGACTTTAGGAATTGAAATATTTGCTTATTCCAAATCAATTGATAACATAGAGTTTAATTCTGATGATCTTAAAAAAATACAAAGAGATAGATATTCCAATGAAATTCGTTGTCCTGATAAAAAATATTCTGATAAAATGAAAAATGTTATCATATCTGCTAGAAAAAATGGTGATAGTGTTGGGGGAATTGTTGAATGTTATTCAATTAATGTACCTGTTGGATTAGGAGAACCAATTTTTGGCTCACTTGACGGGGAATTGAGTAGAGCATTATATGCTATACCTGCTGTAAAAGGAATAGAATTTGGTTCTGGTTTTATGTCAACTAAAATTCATGGCTCAAAAAATAATGATGCAATTATTCTTAAACGTAATAAAATAATTACTAAAACAAATAATTCTGGTGGAATTGTAGGTGGAATATCTAACGGCATGCCTATTATTGTTCGTGTAGCGTTTAAACCTCCATCATCAATTGGCAAAGAACAAAATACTATAAATATGAAAACTAATGTTGAAAGTAAATTAATTGTTACTGGTCGTCATGATCCATGTGTTGTCCCGCGTGCCGTACCAGTTGTTGAAAATACAATGGCTATTATATTAGCTGATCATTCTATTAGATCTGGTATTATTGGAACTGTCGTTCATAAAAATCTGTGATTAAGTATGAATTATGATAATATTCCTCTATTAAGACAAGAAATTCAAAATATAACTAGAGAAATAATACGTTTATGTGGTAAAAGACAAAAAAAAATCACTTGTTTAGGAGATCTGAAAAAACTCCATGGTGTGGATATTCGAAATCATGCTGTAGAAAGTTATCTAAGAACTATTGTTATTCAAGAATCTAAAAGAGCTGGATTAAATGTTAATCATGGTGTTAAAATTCTTGATATGTTAATTGATTTATCTCTAGATGTGCAAAGAATTAAATCACCTCAATCTAATTTTCCTAAATAAATTTTATGTATGTGTTGTTATATTATGAAAATTGCTATAATTGGCGCTGCAGGTAAAATGGGTGTTTGGTTTACTCAATATTTTGTTAAACAAAATCATGAAGTATTTTTATTTGACACAAATTCAAAAAATTTGAAATTAAAATATTCTAAATTAATTAATTCTTCTAATAATAAAAATAATAATATTAATCATATATCTGATTTATCTTGTCTAAAAGATGTTGATCTCATTTTTGTTTCTACTCCAATAAGTGATACTGCTAATATTATAAATAATCTTGTTAAATATTCTACTTCTGATTGTGTTATTCTAGAAATAAATTCACTTAAAGA
>CAXETO010000106.1:0-3002 GCA_963999255.1 uncultured archaeon
GAAATGCTTCAATATAAAATCCTAATCCATATATTATGTTTAAGCCAGTTTTATCAGATATTTGTTTAACCTTAGTGGGATCACTTCCTAAACTTGGTGGAGTAATATCTACAACTGATGTCCCACCATATTTCTTATAATCTAATAAATCATTAGATATCATGTCTACATCCTCAATAATTAAGTTATCAAGATACGTGAATCCTTCTTTTCGAATTAACCATAAATTTTCTAATTTAACTGGTTCATCAAGCATTGATCTAATTTTAGGATCTGTAGGTGGAGGATATCTTTTTCTATATAATTGTGCAGTATTGTTTCCGCCTACTATTAAATGTTCATGTGGTAAAGTGATTCCAAGATTATCTGGTGAAATTTTACCATTAACTGTAGTTATGTTTCCTTTTGACATATATTATAAATGTATTACTTGACTAATAAAACTTGATATTATTCTATCTATGTGTATTATCTATTCTATTATTCCCAGTTCCAATTTCCATCTTTTTCTTTTAAAAACATTTGTAATTCTTTTTCAGTTTTTGATGGACCATGAACAGCAATTGCTTCTACTGTTTCTTTAAAATCATTTATTAAAATCTTATCTGTTTTTTCAGGTATAAAAATAACATCATTCTTCTTTAATATTATTTCTTCACCATTTTTTAATATGACTTTGAGTTTTCCATTTAAAACATATACTGCTTCATCTTTATCTTCATATATTCCACTTGCCTTAACTCCTGGCTCCATTTTTACTAGACTTAACATAAATCTGTCTGAACCATCTTTAAGTGAATTAATTAGTCTTGTAGATGTAAATCCTTTTACTTTAAAAACTGGGTAATTTGATTTTATTTCTCCTTTTCTAATTACTTTAATTCTCTTTATCATTGTAGAAATGCTTTATTCTGGTTTAATTGTCTTTCTCTAGCTTCTTGACTAGTTAATGGTAAAACTTCAACATAATGTTCTAACTTTCCTGTTGGTGGATTAGCCATTGGATTGTGTTTATATTCATCTGTTCCTCTTACAAGTATTGGATGAAATTTTTGCCATATTGATAAATCACATTTAATGTTTGTAGGTGAAAATCTAGCAATTAATCCAATACGTTTCTTATCTTTTGATATATTTGGCTCTGAACCATGTACTATGTCACTATGATGTAATGAAACTTGTCCTGCTTTTAATTCTAAAGGCGCTGCTTTTTCTATATCAAATTGACTTTCGTTTAATTCTAGGTATAATCCACCACCTTGTTTTATTTTCTTGTTTTGATCTGAAAAATTATGTTTTAATAATCCTCTGATATGGCTTTTTGGTACTACTTTCATACATCCTACTTCTTCAGTACTATCAACTATTGCAATCCAAACAGTTACAGCATTCATTGGGGTTAATGGCCAATAAAAACTATCTTGATGCCAATCTACATTTATGTTTGTTGAAGGATCTTTAGCAATTATTTGACTACCCCAAATCATAATATTAGGACCAATAATTTGTTCAACAATATCTAATATTCTCTTATCACAACAAATATCAAAAATTGTTTTATCAAATTGATGCCAACCTACCATTTGTGAACTAGTTTTGTCTTCAGGAATTAATTTTACAAGTCTATCATATTGTTTTACTAAATATCCTATTTCAGATTTATCAAACACGTTAAGATTTGTTAAATATCCGTTTTTTTTATAACTATTTACTTGTTCAATAGTTAATTTACTACTCATGCTGCTTATACTAATCTAACATTTATTAAGTTTAATTATATTCTGTATATTTTCAAATTTCAGATTATTTAACTGGTTATTACTTGATTTACTTGTCTATCTCTAGCTATTTGTGTAGTTAAAGGTAAAGTTTCAATAAAATTATTCAAATTATTTGTTGGTTGATTGATTGTTGGATTATATTTATAATTATCCACTCCTCTAACAAGAATCTGATGATATTTCTGCCATATTGTTAAATCACATTTAATATCTGGTGGTGAAAATCTAGCAATTAATCCAACACGTTTTTTGTCTTTTGATATATTGGGGTCTGAACCATGAACCGTATCAGCATGATGTAATGAAATCTGACCCGCTTTTAATTCTATAGGTATTGCTTTTTCTATGTCATATTCATTTTTATCTAATTCTAAGTATAATCCGCCACCTTGTTTTATTTCCATATTTGGTTCTATGATACTAGGAGCATAATGATGTTTTAATAATCCATCTTTATGAGTTTTTGGTACCACTTGCATACATCCTACTTCTTCAGTACTATCAATCATTGCAATCCAAACAGTTACAGCAGTCATTGGTTTTAATGGCCAATAAAAACTATCTTGATGCCAATCTACATTTACTTTTGATAAAGGTGGTTTTGCAATCAATTGACTACCCCAAATTATAATGTTTGGGCCGATAATTTGTTCAACAATATCTAATATTCTCTTATCACAACAAATATCAAAAATCGTTTTATCAAATTTATGCCAATTTACTACTTCGCCAGAATTTCTTCCTTCAGGCATTAATTCCTCAATTCTATTATATTTATCTAGTAAGTCATCTGTTTCTGATTCATCAAACACGTCAAGACTTGTTAAATATCCATTTTCTCTATAATATTCTACTTGTTCATTACTTAATTTACTAGCCATATTTTATAATACTATTAAATCGTTAATTAGTGTTTTAGTTAATATGTTAGGTTATTATGAATATTTTCTATATTCACCAATTAACTTAGCGGCATCAGCTAAGGGTTTACCATCTACTATTTTCTTTTTTATTAATTCCTCAGTTTCCATATATCCTTTTGATTTTCTTAATATTAATTCAGCTTTTTCTTGTGGTATAACTACTATTCCATCATCATCTGCAAATATTATATCATTTGGTTTCATGTTTACATCTCCAATTTTAATCGGATTTTGATATCCTGTAGTTGTTATTCTTCCCATTGGACCTTCATTACTTACATATCTAGAATATACTGGA
>CAXETO010000107.1:0-2994 GCA_963999255.1 uncultured archaeon
TTTATTGGATGGTAAACCTTTCATTTCAAACTACGTTAGACATAAGATCAATACCAGCGCATTTATATCCACCAAATCCAACTTTTCAGAATTATAGAGCAATTATTGAACATTTAGTACCAGTTATAGATCAAGAAGTGATAGATACAAACACAATTGTAGGACAAATATATCGAGTAGATATAATAGCGCTATTTAATGAGGGGATGGTAAATAGTATAATAGTAGCTGGATTAACAACTATTTTAACAATAGCAATATCACTGCCAGCAGCATATGCTTTTTCTAGATTTAATTTTCCGTTTAGAAAAACATTATTGATAGTAATATTATTTACTAGAGCAATTCCACCAATTGTGTTAGTAATACCATATTATCAGTTATTTGACCAAATTAATTTATTAGGAACATATCTAGGAATTATATTAACATATTTAGTTTTAACAGTACCAATAATAACTTGGATAATGGCAGGTTTCTTTGCAACATTACCACTAGATATTGAGAAAGCCGCACGAATGGATGGATGTACTAGAAAACAAATGTTTTCTAAAATAATAGTGCCATTAGCTATGCCAGGAATTATGGTATCAGTAATATTAGCGTTTTTAATATGTTGGAATGAATATTTATTTGCTTTAATGTTAGGACAAGCAGGTAAAGGTTATCTATATTTAGCGCCTCCAGTAATAGCAGGATTTAGAGGTGGGCTTGGCTCTGCTATGTCAATTGTATATATAATACCTCCAATACTAGCAACAATGTTTTTACAAAAATATATAACTAATTTAAAAATCGTTGACCCTGGAATGGCATACGGAGATCAAACAAGAAGATAACATTATTTTAATAAAGGTACAACATTATCACAAAAATTTTGAGTCACAGAAATACTATGAGGCAATTGTAAAAGAATTTTTTCCACACCAATTTTTTCAAAAGATAAAATTTTATCAGCAATAGATTCAGCTGTACCAACTAGATGACAATTAACATAATTCTCTAGAGATACACCTATCTCATCAGCACATAATTGAGCTTGTTTTAACGCGTTACGTTCATCAGGATCTATAATTAAGTAACATGAATGAGATACAGATAAAGAATCAGGATCACGTCCGATATTTTTACCAGCTAACCTAAAAGAATTAATTTTGTTTTTTATCTCATCTTTAGTAAACAAATTATTTGCTAATATATCAATACCATCACCAAATTTAGCTGCAATATTAATCATTCTATCAGAACAACCACCAACCCAAATTTTTGGTCTAGGTTTTTGAATTGGTTTAGGCTCTAGATAAGCATTATCAAGTTTATAGAACTCACCATTAAAACTAGATTGGTTTTTTTCCCATAGTAAATTAATGATAATTAAACTTTCTTCAAGCATTTTAACTCTATCATGATATGTTTTCCATAGTATTCCATAAGCATCACATTCAGGTTTAAACCATCCAGCGCCTATACCAAGAATAAGACGTCCATTAGAAATATTATCTAAAGTACTGGCCATTTTAGCTAATAAACTGGGGTGTCTAAATAAATTACAAGTTACAATATTACTTAATTTAATTTTTTTTGTAATAGAAGATAATGCTGAAAGTGTAGTCCATGATTCAAACGCATCTTTACGAAAGTCTTCAGCGGAAGCAAAGTTACTTGGTCCAGAACCAACAGCGTTAAAAAGATGGTCAGGTATCCATAAAGAATCAAAATTATTTTCGTCAAGAATTTGAGCCATATTTTTAAGTATTTCAAAATTCACTTTTTGTAAATTATGTTTATAAGAACCTCCATAAACAGGAATATACGCACCTAATTTAATTTTTGACATATAAAAAAATAATTAACAAAAATATTAAAGCTTATATTTAGATTCCTAATATTTTAGCAGGATTAATTTTAGTCATAATATCAATTTCTTTATCATTAATACCACATATTTTCATATACCAAATAAATATACGAAAAGCTTCAAGTGGTTGTAAAAGAAAAACAGCTCCAACATCAGTAGACATAGTACAATTTTTAGGTCCAACAGTTTTAATACAATTAGCTACATATTCAGGATCTACACCACTAATTAACGGGTCTAAAGTACTAGCACAATAATTAAGATAAGCCCCTTTTTTAACAAATTGTTTTTGCTCATCTATACTAGCATTAACAGAACCAAAACATGGATGATCAACAACGATTTTTTTAACACCTGAAGATTTAGCAGAATCAATTACTACAAACATTTCTTCAATCGAAATATGACCACATGAAACTGCTATTTTATTTTCAGCAATAATATTCAATATTTCTTCTACTTCAGGAACAATACGACCATTTTTAGTTACATATAATGCGTTTTTGTCATAATTCTTTTTACCATAAGTACGATCAATATGACCACCAGATTCAGTTGTGGGCATCCAAATCATTTTAGTGAATTGTGGGTAAACAGTTAAACTAGTTTTTACAGCTTTAGGATTTAATCCGCCTACAGTAGAATTATTAAGAACTACACCACCATATATTTTTAGAGAGTCAATATTATTCTGTTTTGCAAAATCATCTACAATAATTTGACATAAACGCGCTTCAACAAATGTGGTAGTATAAAATGATTTAAAGAGAACAGCACACATACCAGCCATACACGCTTGTTTTACATACTCAACATCATTACCACTTTCAGGATGTACATGTAAATCAATTCGATTCTTGAGATAATCATAATCAGGAACTGTCCAATAAGGTCTTTCATTACCTATCTCATCAGATATTCCTTTGTCAACTAATTCATAAACTTTTTTCCATTTTTTTTCTAATCTTTCATCTTTCACGTATAATATATAATAATAATAATAGATAAAACTTAGGATAATTAAATTTAACAAATTTAAATCATAGTTATATAATATAATTTCAATGAATGATAAGACAGATTTTGTAATACATGAACATAAAGCAAAAAAAGCAGGACTACATTATGATTTAAGA
>CAXETO010000108.1:0-2902 GCA_963999255.1 uncultured archaeon
TACTCCAATAATAATTTCTCTATTATTTATTGTAGGATTATTTGTTATATTTGTTATTAATCCAATATTTATTGGTATGTCCACAAATTATTTAATTTTATTATTATGGACCATAATTCCAATAATAATTATGACCATGCCATTTGTTCCAAAACGTGGTGCTCATCAAATATCTTTTATTATGGCTCCAATTGCAGCAATTAGTGGATTTGGCTATCTTTTTATCTCATTTTCTATCTATGAACTTCTATCTTTATCACTTAATTTTAATGTTTATAACGGATTTTTATTGGCAGTTTTTGTTTTATTATTCTCATTCATCTTGTTTAAATCCAAACCATTTTATTTTAACTATTCAAACTATCTTTCTAAACTATCTATAAAAAATCAAAATTTAATTCCGTTTGGTTTCTGGGGTGAAGGTTTATCTCATGCTATTGAATATATTGATATTCATGCACCAAAAAATTCATCTGTTTTAATATACGCTCCTAAATCGTCTGCTATATATCATTCTAATAGATTAAATTTTAAAAAAACTAATGATACTATGTCTCTTTTCTCAGAGAGAAAAAAACAAGGTCATGATGTTTCTGTAGATGAAAATCTTTATCAATGGAAAAATGGTGATTTAGTATTTCACTTTCCTTATTATGATAAACTTCCAGATATTAAACAAATTAATCCTAGTTATATTATTATTTATAAATGGATTACTTATGATCAATCTCTTACTCATATAGACGATACTAACTATAATTTTATAAGTGAAGTTCAAAAAAATTGTAAACCAGTTTATATAGTTAATCTACATGGGAAAGATTTGTGTTGGATATATCAGTACCCCTTGATAGAAAAATGACTACTTCAAAAGCTAAAATTACTGTGATTATCGCTGCATATAATGAAGAAGAAGCTATTGGTCAAGTAGTACTAGGATTTAAACAAGAATTAGAACGTTCTTCTTATCCATTTGAAATATTAGTTGTTGATAATAATTCTATAGATAATACTAGTAATGTAGCAAAAACTGCTGGCGCTACTGTCATAAAAGAAGAATTACAAGGTTATGGATATGCATGTATGAAAGGATTAACAGAAGCTCAAGGTGAATATATAATTCTAACTGAAGGCGATAAAACATTTGAACCTTCTGATATATGGAAACTACTTGTTTATTTACAAGAAGATGATATAGACTTAGCACTTGGTACTAGAACAACTTTAGAACTAGTAGATGAAGGCGCTAAAATGAATTGGTTTTTACATTGGGGTAATATATTCTTAGCTAAAATGATTCAAATTCAATTTTGGAAAAGATGTCGACTTACTGATGTAGGATGTACATTCAGAGCCATTAAAAAATCTTCTCTTGATAAAATATTGCCTAAAATTAATGTTGGTGGAACTACTTTTTCTCCCGCTATGATTATATTCTGTTTAAAGGCTGGTCTCAAAACGGTGGAAGTTCCAGTAAGATACCGAAAGAGATTAGGTGAATCTAAAATAACAGCAAATTATAAAAAAAGTATAAATGTTGGTTTAAGGATGTTGAAACTTATACTTAGTCAGAGGTTTTGGTGAAAAGTGACTATTCATGAATATTTTCATAATAAACGTATGTCAATACTTAAGAAACATATTAATTCTTATGCTGAGATAGATATTGGATCAGGAAAACTAAATAAAGGTGAACTTAAAATTGATATTCTTAGAGAACTTAAACCAGATATAGTTGCTGATATAAGATTTCTACCAATAAAATCGGATTCTGTTAGGTCTATAGTTTCTTCTCATGTAATAGAACATGTTGAAAACCCTGATCATGCTCTTCTTGAATTTAAACGAATTATAAAAAATAAAGGAAAAATTTTTCTCTTCATTCCTAATGATGGATCCAAATTATGGAATATTGCTGAAAAATTTTGGACTATTTATTATTCAAAATTTATTATAAATAAGGCTTCCCCGTCTACTCATTTAAGCTCATTTTCACCTCAAAGTTTTTTTAAATTAGTTGACAAAGTATTCTCTAATATACTTGAGTTTGGTAGTCTAAATTGTGGAATGGAATTATATGCTGTCTGCACTAAATGATAAATCTTTTTGGGAAAGCAGGTCTGTATTTATTACAGGCGCTAGTGGATTTCTTGGATCTTGGTTAACTCAAAGACTAGTTGAACTAGGTGCAAAGATAACAGTTCTAGTTCATGATATAAATCCTATTATTCCTTTTAATTCAATAGTAAGTGATTATAATAAAATTGATCACATAGTTTTAGGTGATTTACTTGACGATAAAATCTTAGATAGACTATTTAATGAATATGAAATTGATACATGTTTTCATCTAGCTGCACAAGCTATTGTTGGAATGGCCAGTAAATCACCTGTTTCTACTTTTGATGTTAATATTAGAGGAAGTTGGAATTTACTTGAGGCATGTAGGAAAAATGATAATATTGATCGTATTGTTATTGCTTCTACTGATAAAGTTTATGGAGATCCTACTTCTTTACCAATATCTGAAAATAATCCCTTATTAGCCTCTTATCCATATGATGCATCAAAAGTTTGTGTTGATACTTTATCGCGTTCATATTATTCTACATATGGATTACCTATTGCTATAACTCGATGTTCAAATATATATGGTGGAGGAGATTTAAATTTCTCTCGTATTATTCCAGATACTATTAGAACGTTGCTTAAAAATAAAAATCCTATTATTCGTAGTGATGGAAAAGCGATTCGGGATTATATGTATGTTAGTGATACAGTTGATGCATATTTGCAATTGGCGTATAATCTAGATAAAACTAATATTAAAGGTGAAGCTTTTAATTTTGGTACCAATCGCCCAACTTCTGTACTTGAACTAGTTAATCTTATTGTTAGTTCT
>CAXETO010000109.1:0-2873 GCA_963999255.1 uncultured archaeon
TTAATGGAGTACAATATATTGATGCTCTTGCTGGTGTCGCTAATGTAAATCTTGGTTATGGCCAAAATAAAATTATTGATGCTATGAAAAAACAATTAGATCAATTATCTTATAATTATTCTTCTTATTCTATTAGTGTCCCTGAGCTTGAACTAGCTGAATCCTTGCTTAATATATTGCCTAAAAATATGGGTCGAATATTTTTTGGTACAGGAGGATCTGAAGCTAATGAAACTGCAATTAAGTTAGCTAGACAATATCATTGTATTTCAGGTAATGAAAAAAAACATAGAGTTATTTCTAGAAAAATTTCTTATCATGGTGGTACTCTAGGTGCTCTTAGTGCTACTAGTTTTTTAGCTAGAACAAAAGTTTTTGAACCGTTATTACTTGATTTTCCTAAAGTTAATGCAGCTTATCCTTATCGTTCTAATAGTGACGAACTTGATCTAGGAGTGCAATTAGCTCAAGAACTTGAAAAAACAATTAAAAATGAAGTGTTTGACACAATCTCTGCTTTTATTGTTGAACCTGTTGTTGGTATGGCTGGCGGTGCTATTGTTCCACCTTCTAATTATATGAAAAACATTAGAGAAATATGTGATAAATATGATGTTCTATTAATTTTTGATGAAATTATAACTGGTTTTGGTCGTACTGGTAAAATGTTTGCTACAGAACATTGGAATGTAGAACCTGATATGATAACTATGGGTAAAGGATTAACTTCTGGGTACTCTCCACTTTCTGCTGTATCTACTTCTAAGAAAATAAATGAAATTTTTGAAGATTCTGACTCTACATTTATGCACGGTATTACTTATGGCGGTCATCCAGTAAGCTGCGCTGCTGGTAAAGCTTCTCTAAATATGTATGTAAAACAAAATATGCCTAATTACGCTGTTAGTAAAGGTAATAGGTTGATTAACGAATTTAGAAAATTCCAGCATAATATCGTTGGTGATGTTAGAGGATTAGGTTTATTAATTGGAATAGAATTGGTTAGTGATCAGAGAAGTAAAAAACCATTTAAACTAAATCAAGAAGTTGGAAAATTTATTGCTAATAAAAGTCTAGAAAAAGGAGTTAAGATTTATGGTGGTAAAGGTGCAGAACCTGAATTAATGGGTGATCTAATTATTATTTCTCCTCCACTTGTTATTGAATCAACGCAAATTGATAAAATAATTGAAGTTGTTGATGAAACTATATCTTCTGCTGAAAAAGAATTTCTCTAAAAATGATTAAAATATTGATAAATTAAATAATGTTGATGTATTACATATCTCTAGTTACATTTGAATACTAAATTAATTAAACAAATTGAAGAAATACTTGGATTAAGCAGTTATGCTTCTCAAATATATCTTGAATTAAATAAACATAAATCTCTTACTGCTAAAAAATTGGAAAATAATTTCACTTTCTCTAAATCTGAAATTATCTCGCATTTGAAAGAATTAAAAACTCGAGGTCTTATAATAGAAGAAATTGGACAGCCTGTTAAATACATTGCTTTACATCCTAAATTAGCTCTTTCAAATATATTTCACAGATTTCAAAAAGATCGTGTTTCTGAAATACGTCAAAAACGTGTATATGTAGAAAATCTAACAAAATCTCTGATTAATATATATGATAAAAGTCAAGATTCTGTGTTTGATTCTAATGTTCATTTTACTACTGATGAAAATGGATTTTGGTTAATGTTGAGTAAGCTTGTATCTGATTCACAAATTAATCATAAACTTGTATTAAATGATTTTCTTCCACCGTCTAACATATTTCAATTATATGAAGATTCACTAAATAAAGGAATAAAAATCCAATTAATCTTGAAAAAATTAGATAAGTTATATAGCGAACAAACTGAATCTTTTTTGAAATTAATTAGTTGTGGTCTTGAAATAAGAAATTGGAAAAATTTTCCAATGTCTTTTGCGTTAATTGATGATAAATATCTAGGAATTTTAGTTCAATCAGATGCTAATGAGTTTACTACTTTATGGATTGAAAATAATTTAATATTGTCTAATTTCGTTAAAAATTTTAAATCTTTGTGGATTACTTCTTTAAAAAATATTGATATTAAAACTAAATTTGGAAGTTAATTATTTACATTATACTCATTCTGCTCATTCCGCTCTTTTTTTATTTGGTTTATTATTTATACTAAACTTTATATACATAACATAATGTTAGTAACTTTATGTTAGTAACATCTATTTATGTGTCGGATTTCAGTTATGTTAATTTCCCATCATTAAAAAGGCCAGTAACTCATATTCCTCCAGATATAAATGATGTTTTTAAAATTAATTTATATGGACTTGGTGATTTACTTGAGTGAGCCTATAGTTAAAGTATCTGAAGCAGATACTCGTGATGTTGGTAGAGGTATAGTTCGTATTGATCCAAAAATTGCTTCTGATCTCAAATTAAATTCTGGTGATGCTATAGAAATTATAGGTAAAAGAAAAACTTTTGCTTTATTTTTAGAAAGTTCGAATGAAGACTATGGTAAAGGAATAATTAAAATGGATGGCTATTTAAGGCGTAATTCACAAGTTAGTATAGATGATAAAGTATTAATTAGAAAGACTGATATTAAAATAGCAAATACAGTTTTACTAACTCCTAAAAAACCCCTAAGAATTATAGGTGGTCAAGAATATTTAAAACAAATTTTACATGGCCGTATAGTTACACTTAATGATTTCCTTACAATAAATATTATGGGACGAACTATTGATTTAATTATAACTGGATTTAAACCTAAAGGTGACGCTGTTATAGTATCAGATATTACAAATATTGTTATTAGTGAGAAACCTATTAATAGAAATAAAAGTGCAGTTATACCATATTGTAGT
>CAXETO010000110.1:0-2869 GCA_963999255.1 uncultured archaeon
GATCCGTGGGGAGTTTTATCTAATATTGGAGCAAAAACCAGAAATATTAAGATGGGTACAGATGTAACATGTCTATATAGATATCATCCATCAAAAATTGCACACATAGTAGCAACATTAGATGAATTAACTAGAGGCAGAATAATTTTAGGTTTAGGTGCAGGAGAAGCAATGAATGTGGAACCATTTGGAATTGAATTTGAAAGACCAATACAGAGAATTAAAAGATTAAAAGAGGGAATAGAAGTTATACGTGCATTATGGAATTCAAATGAAAATAATAAAGTAGATTATGATGGAGAATTTTATAAAATGAATAAAGCATGGTTACAACAAGAGCCATATAAAAATATCCCACCAATTTATATAGGATCACTAGGGGGGGAAAAAATGTTAAATTTAATTGGAGAGATAGGTGATGGATGGCAATCAGCATGTAACTCAATAGAAATGTTTAGAAATAGAGTAGAAATAATAAAAAAATCAGCAATACGAAATAAAAGAGATTACAATAAAATCGATAAATGCGCAACAATAGTTGGAGTAATGACGGAAGATAAAGAAATTCAAAAACAAGCAATAGAAGGATATAAGCATGTAATATTAATTTTAAATAACATAAAATCATTAATTAAATTAGGTTTAGAGCTAGAAAATCCAGATAATATTGATCTTTCATATCAGACAATATTAGCAAAGCAAGATGCAGTGGAAGAATCAGCTAAAATAGCTCAACAAATACCAGATGAATTTGCAGAACAATTTATGGTATTAGGGACACCGGAAGAATTTATTGAAAAAATAGATCAATACAAAAAGGCAGGTGCAACTAATATTTTTCTTTGGGATTGGGTAGCTGAAGGACTGAATAGATCACCTAAAATGGCAGAGGAAAACCTAAGAATATTTAACAATAGAGTTATGAAATATTTTAAAGAGTATAATTAATAATTAATTAACCGCTAAGTAATGCTTTACTACTTTTATCAAAAACATGTATAAGATCTGGATCAGCTACAAGATTTATATTACCAGGTATTTTAGCACGTCTTTCAGCTAAGACTTTAGCTTCAATACCATTAATATCTACACTAACTAAAGTTTCACTACCTAATATTTCAACAGTAAGTACTTTAGCACTCATTGCACCATCTTTTTTATCAGATACTTTCAAGTCTCCAGGTCTAATTCCAGCTATAAGTTCAGATTTAGCAGCTTTACTAAGTTTATCTGAAGTACTTTTAGAAATCTTAATTTTGAATCCAGCTACATCTAATGAACCATTTACACGAGAAACGTCAAAAAAGTTCATAGGTGGACTTCCAACAAATCCGGCTACAAACTGATTAGAAGGCTTATCATATATCTCAGCTGGTTGAGCAATTTGAGCAATTTCACCTTCATCCATAACAGCTACTCGATCAGCCATACTCATAGCTTCAGTTTGATCGTGGGTTACATATATTGTAGTAATATTCAATTTTTTCTGTAATCGTATTAATTCAGATCTCATATGTACTCTAAGTTTTGCGTCTAAGTTAGATAATGGTTCATCCATTAAAAATACATTAGGTTTTCTAACAATTGCTCTAGATAAAGCAACACGTTGTCTTTCTCCACCACTAAGAGCATGTGGTTTTTTATCCAATAAATGACTAATACCTAACATGTCAGCAATACGCTTAACATCATCATCTACTTGATCTTTAGCGACTTTTTTAATTCTAAGTGGAAAAGCAATATTATCATAAGCAGTCATTGTAGGGTAAAGAGCATAGCTTTGAAAAACCATTGCTACATCTCTATTTTCTGGTACTACCTCATTCATATTATTACCATCAAATTCTATAATACCATCGGTTGGTGGTTCAAATCCAGCAAGCATATTTAATGTAGTGCTTTTTCCAGAACCAGAAGGTCCAAGTAAAACGAAAAATTCTTTATCTTTAATGTCAAAAGAGACATTATCTACAGCTTTAAAATCTCCAAACGCCTTTGTTACATTCTTTAATTTAATACTAACCATTTTAACTATTTTAACGACATTTCATAATTAAAGATTTCGGTTAATATTAAGAATTAACTATATAAAATAGAACATTGTAAAGCTATCTATGAAACTATCAGAAGACATATATTTAGTTGCAGATGGAATGATTGGTTTATCAAACCCACATGATTGTCATGTATACATAGTAGATTGTGGTACAGAAAAAATAATGATTGACGTAGGAGGAGGAATAGAACCAGAAGAAATTATAACAAACATCAAAAATGATAACATAGATTTAAACACTATAACTAAAATAATTCTGACTCATGCACATGCAGATCATGCTGCAGGAGCTAAATTCTTTAAAGAAAAATTTAATGCAGAGATATGGATAAATGATGTAGAATCTAAATTATTAGAAAACGGGACTGACGAAGAATTAGGTTTAAACATAGTAAGAGGATCAGTATATGCAGATGATTATCAATATATACATTGTAAAGCTGATAAAACAATAACAGATCAAGAAGAAACAAAAATAGGAAAATATAATATAAAATTTATTCAAGTTCCTGGTCATAGTCCAGGTATTACGTGTTTATTAGTAGTAAATAACAATAGAAGAATTATGTTCTCAGCAGACGTAGTATTTGCAACTGGAAACATAGCATTAGGAAATTGGAATGGATCAAATTTAAAAGATTACAGAGATAATATAGACAAATTAAAAAATATGAACGTAGATGAATTATATCCTGGTCATTTCTTATGGTTATTAAAAAATGGTCAAACAGCATTAAATACTGCAATAAGTAATCTTAAAAAACCGTGGCCGCCACCAAATTTTGGTCATAATTATCCACATTTCTAGAGATA
>CAXETO010000111.1:0-2846 GCA_963999255.1 uncultured archaeon
TTTATTGGATCAAGTAATAATGGTATATCATTTGGATTAAATTGGCAATCACCATCAATGGTAATTAGTACATCAAAAGTAGAAATAAGAGATTGTTGAACTAGATTTCGAATAGCCACACCTTTACCTAAATTACTATTATGTTTAATGACTTCTACGCCTAACTTTTTAGCTATTTCATAAGTCATATCACTTGAGCCATCATCACACACTATAATTTTATCAGCGTATTTTTCTACTCCTAATATAACTTTGGCTATATTTTTTTCCTCATTAAACGCTGGTATACAAACAACAACATTCATTAATATCGACTTTTAACACTATATGATTAAAATAAAACCAGTTATAAGCTTTCAAATTACAGTATACCCGCCATCTGCAATTACAGCTTGTCCAGTTATAAAAGATGAATCAGAACTTGCTAAAAAAAGCGCTACATTAGCAATTTCCTCAGGACTAGCAATTCTATTCATTGGATTTGCAGTAGTAGAAGAAGGATGTTTAGAAAGTTCTGCTAACATTGGGGTATTAACTGGGCCAGGACAGATACAATTAACTCTTATATTCATCTTAGTTAACTCAATGGCTGAAGCTTTAGTTAAATGAACCACACCTGCTTTAGCTACAGAATAATCTAGAAAATCAGGGATTATAATAATTCCAGAGATAGAACTTGTGTTTACTATAACACCATGTGTTTTTTTTAGATAGGGCGTAGCATATTTTATGTATAGAAACATGCTTTTAAGATTGGTGTCTAACATTTTATCCCACTGGTTTTCACTAATTTCGAGGAAAGACATACCAATAGGGCTAATTATTCCAGCGTTATTAAACAATACATCAATTTTACTGTATTGATCTAGCGCATATTTAAGGGAGTTTTTGACGTCTTTAACATCAGATACATTGGTTTTGATAAAACATGATTCACCGCCATTGGACTTAATTTTATCAACGGTTTTCAATCCACCAGCTTCATTTATATCAACTACAACTATTTTAGCGCCTTCCCTAGCAAATAGTATAGAACTGGTTTGACCAATACCACTTCCACCTCCAGTAATAATAGCAACCTTATTTTCTAGTTTCATTATATAAAAATAAAACAATATAATATAATAAATTATTATATTAAATGGAAGATATACAAGTTTTTTTTATATAAAACACTAATTATTAATTAAAATTCATATAATCACAAAATAGTATAATTTACTATTGACGGAAATTAATACTAGAATTTTTTTAAGCATAATTATTATAATTTTATTTTTAACAGGCAGTACAACTTTATATTTAAATTTATCAGGAACAATAAATGAATCGCAGGGCGAACATGTAATTTTTCAAACATTAGATATGGTAAAAATTCATGGTACTTATTATCAAGGAGAACAAGTAAAAAGCATAATTTTAATTCATATGTTAGGAGAAGATAGAAATGTATGGAATGAATTAGCTATAGAAATTAATAATGCAGGATACACAGTTTTAACATTTGATAGTAGAGGTCATGGTAGTAGTATTACACAAAATAATAAGGAAATTAATTGGACTCTATTCGATAAAAATGACTATGAAAATATGGTGTTTGATTTAGATGCCGCTATCTTTTTTTTAAATATGAAAGAAATTACTAATATTTCTGTTGTAGGATCAAGTTTGGGAGGAAATATTGCGTTAAAATATTTATCATCATATGATGAAATTATTGAAAGAAATGAATATTTAACATCATATGATAAAATTATTGAAGCTAATAAAAATAATACAATATCTAATTTAGTTTTAATATCACCTGGATTAAATTATAAAGAAATAGATACTGAAGATGCAATAAAAGACATAGGAAATGTAAATATATTATTCATAGTAAGCAAAGAAGATATTGGATCTTTAAATTCAGTTCAAACACTTGAGTCATATAGCAGTAATTCAGAAAAGATAATTTATGATGGGCGAAATCACGGTACTGAAATAATAAAAGATGAAAAAGCAAGAGGAGCAATAATTCTTTGGCTAAAAGAAGTATTCTAGTAATTTATATGTATATTATTAATTAGGTTTATAATACACTATGAATTCATTAACATTCATTGGAATTGGATTAAATGATATTGGAAAAGATTTAACTGTTTCAGGTATTTCATTGATTAAAAATGCAGATAAAGTATATTTAGAAACATATACAACACCTGGAAATAAAAAAATAAATTTAGAAATAAAAAAATTAAATCTAAAATTTCATAGAATCAGTAGAGAATTAATTGAAGATGGTAAAGAAATATTAGAAGAAAGTAAGAACAAAAATATTGTTTTATTAGTTTTAGGTGATTCTATGATAGCAACAACTCATAACGATTTAAGAATGAGAGCTATAAAATGTGGAATTCCAACTAGAATAATACATAATGCTAATATAATTACTTCAGCATTTGTTGAAGCTGGACTACACACATATAAAATAGGAAAAATAGTAACAATGACATTAGATACATTTAGTTCAATATCAACAGTTTATAATACGATACATGCAAATTTATTACTAGGACTTCATACTTTAATATTATTAGAATTTAATGAAGAACAAAATAAAGGTGTTAAACCAAAGCTAGTATTAGAAACATTATTAGATTCTGAAAATGATTTTAAACAAAATATTATAAACAAAAAATCTTTTGCAATTATATTATCTAGAATAGGAAGAAAAAATCAGAGAATAATAGGAGAAATACTTATGAATCTGATAAACAAAGATTATGGAAATAGTCCACACGCTATAATATTTCCAAGTAAATTACATTTTATGGAATCTAATATTTTAAAAATACTTAATGATT
>CAXETO010000112.1:0-2841 GCA_963999255.1 uncultured archaeon
TTAAATAATTCTATTTTATATGTGATATAATCTATGTTTAGTACCAAATTATGTAGTTTCTGCGCAAAAGATGTTGACGCAGGTAAAGGTGTTAAATTTGTTAGAAATGATGGTACTATTTTGCTATTTTGTTCATCTAAGTGTCGTAAAAATTCTCTTCAATTAAAAAGAGATCCTAGAAAATTTAAGTGGACCAAAAATTTTAAAAAAAATAACTGATGTAATATGGAAAAAACATTAATTATAATTAAACCTGATTCTGTATCACGTAAATTAGTTGGGGAAATAATTTCTAGATTTGAAAAAAAGAATTTTACCATTTTAAAACTAAAAATGTGTTTATTATCTAGCAAAGAAGCTGAAAAATTTTATGGAGCTCATATAGATAAACCATTTTTTACTGATCTAGTTAAATTTATTACTTCTGATTATATAGTTTCTGCTATTCTTGAAGGTGAACATGCTATTACTACTGTTCGACAAATGATAGGATCAACTAAATCATATGAAGCCAACTCTGGTACTATACGTGGAGATTTTGGATTGGGTGTTACAAATAATATTATTCATGCTTCAGATTCACATGAAAGTTTTATTACAGAATCTAATATTATTTTTCACGACTAGTTTAAATCTTAGTTTACAATCATTGTCTTTATGGGAAAATCAATAAGACAACCTATTGTTGTAGTCTTAGGTCATGTAGACTCTGGTAAAACATCTTTATTAGATAAAATTAGAGGTACTGCAGTCCAAAAAAGAGAAGCTGGTGGTATAACTCAACATATTGGAGCTAGTTTTTTTCCTATTGAAACACTAATAGAAATGTGTGATTATCTATTAAGTAAAATTAAAGGTAGTATTAAAATCCCTGGATTATTAGTTATAGACACTCCTGGACATGAAGTTTTTACTAATCTTAGAACAAGAGGAGGTTCTGCTGCTGATATATCTATATTAGTAGTTGATGTCAATAAAGGAATTGAACCTCAAACTATTGAAAGTTTAACTATATTAAAAAATCGTCAAGTTCCATTTATTTTAGCTCTTAATAAAATTGATATGATATCTGGTTGGAGAAATTATCCTACCGTTGATATTGTTTCTGTCATAAATAAACAAGATTCTTCTGTATCTAAAGAATTTGAAGGTAAATTGTATAGTATAATGGGTGCTCTTTCTTCCTATGGTTTTGACTCTGAATTATTCTTTAGAATTAAAGATTTTACAAAAGAAATTTCTATTGTTCCAACTAGTGCGCAGACTGGTGCTGGTATTCCTGAATTAATAACTACTTTAATTGGTTTAACTCAACAATATTTATCAAATAAATTAATTTATTCTAGTGAACCTGAAGGAATAATTCTAGAAATTAAAGAAGAACTTGGTCTTGGACATACTGCTAATATAATTCTAATTAACGGTTCGTTAAATGTCGCAGATGAAATAATTGTTGGGAAAAAAAGTGGTCCAGTAACTACTAAAATAAAAGCTATTTTTTTACCTAAACCACTAGATGAAATGCGTGATCCGAGAGATAAATTTAATTCTGTTAATGTTGTTAATGCTGCCGCTGGTGTTAAATTAGTTACCACTGATTTGGAAAATGTTCTTCCAGGATCACCCATATTTGGTATAACTGATAATATCTCTGTACCTGACCTCAAACGAAAAATTGAAAAAGAATTTCAAGGAATATTTATTAATACAGATTCAACTGGAATAATTTTAAAATGTGATACTATAGGATCCTTGGAATCTATAGTTAATATTATGAGTAAAAATAAAATACCTATTAGACTTGCTGATATTGGTCCAGTAACACGTAGAGATGTTGTTGAGGCTGATGCTGTAAAAGATTCTAATGATCTATTTGGCGTCATTTTAGCATTTGGTGTTAAAATATTACCTGATGCAGTTGAAGAATCAACATTAAGAGGAATCAAAATTTTCTCTGATAAAGTAATTTATAAACTTCTAGATATTTATCTTGAGTGGATAGAACAAGAAAAAACTAGCAACTTAGAACTTGGTCTCTCTTCTGTTACTCTTCCTTGTAAATTTAAAACTCTTCCAAATATGTTGTTTAGACAAAACAATCCTGCTGTTTTTGGAGTAGAAATTCTTCAGGGTGTTCTTAAACAAAAAGTTACTATTATGAATAATGTTGGTAGAACAGTAGGTACTATTCATCAAATTCAACATGACGGAAAAAATATATCTGAATCTAAACAAGGAACTCAGGTTGCTATTTCTATGAATGAACCAACATTTGGCAGACATATCAAAAAAAATGAAATTCTTTACACTGTTCCAAATAATACTGAAATTAAATTACTTAAAGAAAAATTTCAGCATACATTATCTAATGAGGATTTAACTATTCTTGAAGAAATTATTTCTGTACGAAAGCAGACTTCATTATTATATGGTTTATGAAACATTTATTAAATGATATATCGAAAAGTAAATTGATAATATGACAAATTTTAAACTAATAGTTTCTAATCCATATGATGGGATGTCTAATTCTTATGAATTAAAAGATGATGTGGCCCAATCATTACTAGGACTAAAAATTGGATCAATACTAGAAGCTAGTAATATTGGTATTAAAGGAAAAATTAAAATTACTGGCGGTAGTGATAGATCTGGTTTTCCAATGCGATCTGATGTATTTGGAGCTGTTAAAAAATATACTCTACTTACTAAGGGTCAAGGTTTACAAAATGTTGAACGTGGACAAAGAAAAAGAAAACTTGTTAGAGGTAATATTATTACTGAAGATATTTATCAAATAAATGCAATGCTAGCTGAAAAAATTAAAAATTTTACTTCTCC
>CAXETO010000113.1:0-2834 GCA_963999255.1 uncultured archaeon
TAAAAATTCGTGTGCTAGGACTAATCATATGAACATTATAATTTTTATTTATTAAAGATGTAGCAAGTCTATATAGTCTTAAATTAGCACGAGAAACTGGCGGAAAAGGTGTTTCTACTACTAAACCAACATTTTGTTTTTTCAAAAATACTTCACTTTTTTACCAATTAATAATAGGTTTGTATTTAACATTAGGGTTATTTAATGACTTATGATACCAACGAATTATTCTTAATCTATATGTTATTCCAAGAAGATCAATAAACATTCTAAATATATTATTAACACCAAATTTAGCATCCATAGTTAAATAAACAGGTAACTCCACTATTTTCATATTTAATATTTTTGCAATAACAAGTAATTCAACATCAAAAGCATATTTTTTTACAGATAATAAAGGTGCAATTTGTTTTATAGCAGATGATTTAAAGGCTTTAAATCCTGATTGAGTATCCGAAGCAGTTAGACCTGTAAGTGAACTAACTAATATACGAAAAGCAAGACTAAAGATTTTTCTTGCAATTGGTCTATTAACCAGAGAATTTGGATGTTGTTTAGATGCTATAGCAATATCTGAATTTTGTAAACTTTTTACATAATCAGTAATATTTGAGGCAGAAATTTCAAGGTCTCCATCTAAAAAAACAGTATATTTACTATTTACAAATTTTATACCATGTTTTAAGGCATGACCTTTACCAACATTATTTTTATAACTAATAATTTTGATATTAGAAGTATTCACGTATTTGTTAATTTTATTAAGAGTGGAATCTGTAGATCCATCATTAAGTAATATAATTTCATAGGAATAATTAATATTATCCATTAGATCAATAAGACGGTGGATAACCTGCGTTATAGTTTTTTCAACATTAAATATTGGAATTAATAAAGAAACTTCTTTCATTAGATTACACTTTAGGTTTAATTGATTTTGAGAATGTTTTACATATATACTTTGAATATATTATTAACAAAATAATAGAGAACAATATTCCTAAAATAGCTAAAATAGATGCGGCAAATGGATTTGGTAATAAAATAGAAGTATGAAATATTTCTTTACCTCCAAGAAGACTACCATCTGAAATAATCCCAAAATTTTTACTAATTTCAAACAACGGTTTAATTAAATTAATATTAATAATATTCATAGGTAATAAATAATATGGAAAATTTTTTTGCATGTATAAAATAGTTATCAGAGTTAAAGCCCAATATGTTTTTAGATTTAATTTTTTTAAAATTACACTTATAGAAAGAAATGGGACTAGCCAAACAAATCGTGGTTCAGTTATTTGTCTATGCGCTAGAAAAATTGCTATAATTAATAAGAGATTTGCAAATATAAGAAACTCAAAAGAATTTTTAATATTAATTTTACTAATAGAGAATAATGATAAACAAATAAATGTTAATAATACTAATAAAGAAATTATAGCTAAATTATAACTAGCAAGATCATATAATAATGAAATTGACCAATATGTTAATCCAAATCCAAATATGCCAGATAAATCATGTGTAGGAGAAAATGTTTGGAATATTACAGAGAGTCCAATAGTATTTTGCCATAATATGATAATAATACCAATTATACTAACAAGAATAATTGGAGTTAGAAATTTTAATAAAATACGTAGATTACGTTTTTTTATAATATAAATTACAAATGGTAAAAAAGAAATTAGGATATACCACTTGAATAAAGCACCCAATATTAGTGAAAGGGAAGATAAAGAATATTTTTTTTTTAACATCATGTAAATAGATAATAAACTAAAAAGAACAGCAATTGAATCAAATTGTCCCCAAATACTTGATATCCAAATAACTACTGGATTTAAATAAAATAAATACGTAGCTTTACATGAAATATCAGGTTTTTTATAATAATAAAATACTAATTTGTATATTAAAACAGCAATTATTGTATCACATATAATCATTGGTAGTTTGATTATAAAATTGAATAGTGGGTGTGGAATTAACGTTATGCCCCAATGTGGATTCATTATAGATGGTAGATCAGCAACTTGAGTGGAATTAACTTGAAAATAAATTGATATGTAGTTATATAAATTGCCAGTTATTCCTAAAAGAATAAACCAAAGTGGTCTTAAGGTGTTAATAGTTTCATTAAAATTAAAATCTGAAACAAGTAGTGTATTAACATAATCTAATTTAACATACATATCAAACGGATGAGCAGTAAACGGAGATATACCTAAACGAATTAATATTCCGAGTAATAGTATATATTTTATATTAAATTTATTTGTTATTAACACTAGATCTCAATAATTTAACTAATAAAGACGTAACAAATAAAACTAGACCAAAAATAAGCAATGTGACAGCTATTAAAGCAGTTCCTATTGCTAATGCTCCAATTTCAGAGAATATATTAATAACTCTCAGACCTGCAATTAAGCCAAGTATTATAAATAGAATTCCTGGAATGCCTAGATACATTAAGGGACTTTCAACTATTGTTCTAGTAATAATATAATCAATAACTTCCGTCAAATGAACGAGAGGGTTACGCTTAGCTTTTATTCCAGAATAAGTTACGGATATAGGAACTTCAATTATATTTAAATTATTTTTGATAATATCAATTATAGTTTGAGATTCAATACTCATACCTCTTTCATCAAAGTTTAAGTTTTTAAGAGAATTAACAGAATATGCACGAAATCCACTTTGAGTATCATTAATATGTAAACCAGATTTCATATTGGTCATAGAACTAAGTAATTTATTTCCCATAATTCGATGTAGAGGTACATTTTTTTTATTCATATGTCTTTCACCTATAACTACAT
>CAXETO010000114.1:0-2813 GCA_963999255.1 uncultured archaeon
ATAAAATAATAAAGTAGAACGAGCCCATGGGGATTTGGACCCCAGACCCCCGGGTTAAAAGCTTCACCAGAAAATATAATTTTTCTTCCGGTGCTCTACCTGGCTGAGCTATGGGCTCTTATTTTTTGATAAAATAAGTATAAATTTATACTTTTTATTAAAATAGCTAAAAAAGTAAAAATTTTAACATAAAATAGTACAATAAGATAATGTAAAAGATATTAATTATAACAAGATAATTTTATGTCTCATATGATGAGCCACAAGCACAACTACTTTTCTGATTAGGATTTTCAATTTTAAAGCCAGAACTGTCAAGTGAATCAACATAATCAATTTTAGATCCTTTAACATAATTTAAGCTAAAGGAATCAATAACGATAGTAACACCATTTTCTTTTACAATAATATCTTCTTCACTAGGTTTATCTTCTAGACTAAGCCCGTTAGTTAAACCTGAGCATCCGCCTCCTGTGACATAAATTCTTAGTACACTAGTAGCTTTTCCTTCTTTTTTAATAAATTCTTTTATTTTTTCCGCAGCACTATCTGTTACAGACAAATGTTTTAATTCAGGCATCATAATTAATCATTATAACACTGGTTATACTATTATTAAAATATTTCCATAATTTGATATAAAACGAATAAGATAAAAGACGTGCTTAAGAAAGCAAATTTAGTGGAATATAAGCAGAAACGACCCAATTTGGTTTATTAACAACTTGATTAATTTTTAGTTTTAGAACAACACTGCAAAGAATATAAGCTTCTTGAGATGTTAAGTTATAATTTGAAGTAAGATAACTAATCATATATTTAACAGCTTTTTTTGTAGCGTTAAGTAAATCAGGAGATATTCCAGTAGTTACATAATAATTTATTTCCTTTTCTTTTTCACTATTTTTATTTAGAATAAATTGTGGTTCTTCAAGTTCTAACTCTTTATGAACATGGAATTTAAGTGTTAAAGACATATTAGTTTCAATGCCAGAAGAACATATTTTACCATCACCTAGAGCAGCTTTACCACCACCACAAGAAAACAATGCTCCATCAACATTTACAGGTAACAAGAGTTTAACTCCTTTAGATATATCATTAATTGACATATTTCCACCAGAATTGTTTGGAGAAAGTGGATGAAAAGATCCAGATTCTTTAGGAGCGACACCCATAATTGAAACAGAAGGATTAAGGGGTACAACAAGTTTAGAATTTAAATTTGCAAATATTTTATTAGAAATATCCCAGTGATGCAGATATGAATCAAAATCGCCAGCTAATAAATCAAATCCAGGATGAATTGCTGACCACCCCCAATTTGATATATTATAATCTAATATCTCTACTTCAAGAACATCATTACTAGAAATATTTTGAACGTAGATTGGTCCAGATAGAGGACAAATTCTATCTAAATCAATATTATTAAGGTCTTTAACGGTAGAATTTGGATTAATTTGACCTCCACTACTTTCTTGCAAATTAAATTTTACAATATCACCTGGATCAATTACTAATGCAGAAGGAAAAGAATTATCCCACTTATAATGTACTTTCATAGAATCAAGATAATGAGTTTTACCAGTCAATTTATAATAATATCACCAATTTTTTATTCATAATAAATTATTAAAATAAATACAAATAAAAATATTTATTTATATTAAAAAAAAAGGATTAACATGTTAGAAATATATTGCGAAAAATGTAAAGATAGAAAAAGATTCACATATAAAAGAACACCAGATGGTACAACATATGTTTGTTCAGGGTGTGAATATATAATACAAGATTTAGCAAAATACGAATATGCGAGAGAAAGATCTTTTATATCATCTGCAAGATCAGATATTTAAAGATAAAAAATTAGAGAGTTTTAACAATATAATACATACTTTTTCTAATATCTCTTAGAAATGGTTTTTTGAAAACTAAATTTTTTTTTAATAGGACGTTCATAGATTGTCTAATTGTTCTATCTGGAATTAAAGTCTTAAGACGGATATCTTTTAGAGTTAAAGGCCCTTCATATTGTAACGTTTTAAGAATAAGTTTAGCACTAGCAGAAATAGATAGTAATTCTTCTGCGAGAATAACTTTTTTTTCAATTTGATTTATAACTTTGGATTCATCAGGAAATCGGATGAATTTAAGTGGTATATTGGATTTATTAATTTCAACATAGTTTTTTACTTTAGTACGATAAACACCATCAATTATGATATCAGAACCTGCAATACTATTAATATCATCAATTAATATTTTAGAATCATTTGATAAAATAAGAGGTCTACGAGTAACATCAACTGAATTAACTGATACTACATTAAAAACACTAGAATTTCTTAATATCATAGGGCCACCAGCAGACATACTATATGCAGTAGATCCTATTGGAGTAGAAATTATTACACCATCACAATAATCTCGCCATATAATTTCTGAATCAACATTTAAAGTATACTCAAGTAAAGTAGCGCTACGAGCGTTAAATATAGCTGCTTCATTAAGAGCTTGAGGTAAAAAATGATTATCAACTTTTATATTTAATCTAAATGTATTTTCAAGAACATAATCATTATTAATAATTCTATTAAAAGCATATTCTGAATTTTCAATACTAGTTTCAGTTATAAATCCACTTTTAGAATAACTAACACCTAAAAAAGGAATGGGACACTTAGAAATTTTATGGAATATTTCAAGAATATCTTTATCTTCACCAAACACAACAATGATATCAGGATTATAAATCGCATAATTCAAATCATATATAATTTGATAGGTGATATCAAAATTATCTAGAA
>CAXETO010000115.1:0-2811 GCA_963999255.1 uncultured archaeon
TAACAATAATTGGAGCTTTATACGGTAAAGGAAGACGAACAGGTAAATATGGAACATATTTACTTGCAGCATATGACAATAATGACAATAATTTTTACAGTATTTGTAAAGTAGGAAGTGGATTTACAGACAATAATTTAAATGAGATAACAAATTTAGTAAATAAACATATAGTAAAATATAAACCAAAAAATGTAAAAACAAAGATAGTAACAGATGTGTGGTTCACTCCAAAGATAGTATTAGAGATAATTGGGTCAGAAATAACATTAAGCCCTGTTCATACTGTTGGAATAGATTATTTTAAAAAAGATGTTGGATTAGCAATAAGATTCCCAAAATTTAATAAAAAAATACGTTTTGATAAAACTGCAGAAGATAGTACAACTGTGAATGACATAATAAAAATATTCAATAGTCAGAATAATTAAATAGGTTATAATAACTACATTAGAAAAATATGTAGTTTAAAGGATATAGCTTTAATAAGACAATATAACTTCTATATTTATTAAATTACATCTTATAAGTGAATAAAAAAATAATGTTTAACGAAGAAATTGAATCACAAGCAAAACGAAAGACTATAACAATACTACAGGATGAAATGCATAATGTACTTGAATCAGCTAGAGGATTAAATAGAATATATGAAAGCGTAAAAAACAACACTAAAAATTTGGAAGAAAATTTCAGTAAAATAGGCAAATTAGAAGATAAAGTTGAATCAAATAGAAGATTATTAACTAGAGAATTATCAGAAATAGGAGATATGGTATTACATAGAGAAGATTTTCTTAGAGCATCATATAATATTGAGGAAATATCAGGATATATAACAAGTATCAGTTTTAGAATATCGCACGTAAATTTTAAAACACTTAATAAAATAAAATTGGATAAAGATTTTGATAGTTTAATGGAGATGTTAATAGAGGGAACATATAGATTAAATGAGATAATAAGAGCCTTAGCAATTAATCCACATCATTCAATTGATTTAACTAATAGTATACAGAAATTAGAAAAAGATGTTGATGCAAAATATAGAAAATTAGCACCACAAGTAATTAATAAAGTGGAATCAGTCAAAGAATTAATAATTATAAAGGATGTATTAGATTCAATTGAAAATGGCTTTGATCAAATTTTAAGAACCACAGATTCTATAGCTATATTAGCTTTAGGGTTATAAAAATAATGCTAGATAGAAAAATTAGTGGAGAATTAATTCACAATAGAATTGTCATATGGAATTTAGAAGATTCAAGATTATTATTTAAAAACGGTTTTTATGGAAAACCACTTGGAATATCAAAACCCAAAGACCTGACTTTCGAAGTTCCATTAATACTTGATTTAATAGAAACATATTACTTATCAAAAAAAAAGAAATTAAACATCTATAAAGAAAAAATAACTAATAAAATAAGTAATAGAAAAATTTTAGATATTTGCAAAGAGCAGTATATAGATTTTAAAGAAAAATTTTTAGTTTATTCTAATTTAAGAGAAAAAAAATTAATTGTATGCCCAGGAATAAAATTTGGATGCGATTTTGCAGTATATAAACATGGTCCAGGAATAGATCATGCACCATATTTAATTGAAGTAAAAAAAGAAGAAGATAAAATAACTGCAACAGAAGTAGTTCTTTCAGGTAGACTAGCTACAACAGTTAAGAAACAATTTACACTAGCAATACCAGATCTAAAAAGCAAAGATGTTAAATTCATATCTTTTGATTGGTGGCGTGCATAAATTTTTTATAAAACAGGAAATAGATGACATTGATTAATAGAAAATGGTTAGACGCCATATTAATTTGGTCATGTAGTCTAGTAGGATTTTATAATGTAATGCTAGTTCCTCCACTTATAATAGATTTCATGAGCATATTTGGAATAAATTATAGTTATGCTTCATTAGCCATGGGGTCATATGGAGTAATGTATACTATAGGTGGAGTGATAAGTGGATATCTATCAACTAAGATTGGAGCTAGAAAATCAGTATTTTTAGGAATATTATTCATAGCTATTGCTCATCTAACAATTTCAGTAAGTAGTACATACAATGTAATAATATTACTAAGAGGATTAGTAGGCATAGGAACAGCTATGATATGGACGTCATCAATATTATTATTAAAATCATATTTTGATAATAAAGAGATAGCTGTAGCATATAGTGGTCTTAGTTCTTTTCTTTCAGTAGGAGCAATGTTATCAGTATTTAGCGCTAGCAGAATTGTTATAATATATGGAATAAATTACATTTTTTTCATATCAGGAATTAGCGCTTTAGTAATTTCAGTATTATTCATTATATGTGTTCAGAAAATTAAAGAGAAAATAGAAAAAGATATTGAATTAAAAAATAAAAAGAATTCATGGTTTGGAATAATATTAGTAGGTATAATGAATTTTACACTTTTATTTCAAGTATACGCATTAATAACTTGGTTACCTGCATATCTAGAAGAAGGACTATTAATAACTAAAGAGAATATAGGATATTTAATGTCAATATTTATTTTTGTAACAATACCTGCTGCAATAATAGGAGGTCAGATAATTAAGAAGATAGGAGAAGCGAACAAAATTGTTTTACTAGCAATTATAATTTCATTTTCATCAATTTTATTTGCAATGCCAATATCAAATATTTATCATATAATAATACTAATTATAATTACAAGTTGGGGAGCAAATATGGTACTAGCACAAATATATACATTAATAAACAAAGTTACTAACACAAAGTTTTTTTCTAAAGCAACTGGCATAGTAGCTTCTATGGGTTTTTCAG
>CAXETO010000116.1:0-2780 GCA_963999255.1 uncultured archaeon
CAGGACCTCATATCAATTTTTGGAATGGATAAAATAGTAAAAACTTCTGATATTATTAATTATAGTAAAGATATGGGTGACTATGAGGCAAATCCATTTGCTGTAATAAGAGCTGATAATGAAAATGATATAATAAAAACTGTGAATTATGCTAAGACACATTCAATACCAATTGTAGTTTGGGGTGCTGGATCAAGTCTTACAGGGGCTGTAGTTCTTGATAATTCTTTGGTTCTCGATTTATCTAAAATGACTAAAATAATTAAAATTGATCCTATAAATTGGTATGTTCATATTCAACCAGGTATTACTCTTGAAGATTTAAATGAAGAACTAAAGAAATATAATTTCTTTTTTCCTCCTGACCCTGCAAGTAGTTCTATTTGTACAGTTGGTGGTGCAATTGCCGAAGGATCTGGTGGAATGAAGTGCGTGAAATATGGTACAGTAAAAGACTGGGTACTTTCTTTAAAAGTAGTTCTAGCAAATGGTAAATCTGTTAATTTAGGTGAACCTTTAGCAAAAAATCGTGCTGGATATGATCTAGTACATTTAATGGTTGGGAGTGAGGGAACTCTAGGTATTATTACTGAAGCTTGGTTAAAAATAATTCCAATTCCAACTTATGAAACTGTCTTAATGCAAATTTTCTTTAATGATTTAAAATATGCTCAAAACACTATTCAAAATATTCGTAAATCACTTATTATACCAAGTATGATTGAATTTATGGATAAGGATGTAATTCAAGCTATTAATGCTGTTACTGATTTAAATTTACCTGATTGTGAAGCTTTAATAATTATGGAAATTAAAAAAAATTCTTTAAATAAAATAACAGAAATTTGTAAATCTAGCGGTAGTTCAAAAATCATACTTCCTAAAACTGAAGAAGAAGCTGATCAATTATATTCTGCGAGAGCTACTGCTTACTTAGCAGTGAGACAATTAGCTAGTGGTATACATATTGAAGATGTTGTTGTTCCAATTGATAAACTATCTGATTATCTTTTAACTGTCAAAAATATCGCTTCTAAATATAATTTGACAATTCCTTTATTAGGTCATGCAGGTGATGGTAATGTTCATCCAAATATACTTTATGATAAATCAGATCCTGTTAGTGTAGAGAATGCTAGTCATGCATTTGAAGATATATGTAAGTATGCGATAGATGTCGGTGGAAGTATAACTGGTGAACATGGTATTGGAATTCAAAAAATGAAGTTATTTAAAGATCAGATCTTATCACATAATGGCGATGATGTATTATATCTAATGAAATCTATTAAAAAATTATTTGATCCACAAGGATTATTCAATCCAGGTAAATATGTTGAAGTTGAAGATTAATTTTTATATGTATTTTATTAAAAATAAATTATGGATCTGTTAAAAAAATCTAACAAAATTAAATCTCTTCCTGTTGATAGTGCAGATCGTACTGAAATTCAAACGTTAGTTAGTAGAAAAGACGGTGCACCAAATTTCGAATTAAGAAAATTTAAAATTATGCCTGGAGGTAATATACCTGAACATTATCATAGTGATATTGAACATGAACAATATGTGTTAAAAGGAGGTTATACTATTGGGGTTGGAAATAAAACTTTTAATGCTGAAGTAGGTGACGCTATATTTATTCCTGCTGGAGTAAAACATTGGTATAAAAATGATTCAAAAGATGTTGGCGAATTTCTTTGTATAATTCCCAAAACTGATAATTATAAAACAATATATTCTGATTGATTTATATTTTATAATAGTTTATTTATAACTTTACGTTAATTCACATTTTCCTAATATCTCTTTTAATTCATTAATTTCTTTATTATTGAGATTTCTTAATGGTTTTTTTACATATCCTGACTTTAAACCTTTTATTCTTAATGTTTCTAATAATGTGGATATAACTACTGTCTTACTATAATATTTTATAATAGAATTTATTTTCTCTTGTAAGTATTTTGCTTCTCTAATGTTTTTGTTTTGTACACTATCATGAATTTTAACACAAGTTTTTGGGAATGCGTTTGATATAGATGGAACACAACCAGGTATTCCATTTACTAATGCTGAATCTATTTTCTCGTTTGTACCTGTTAATAATATTAAGTCATCTCCTAATTCTTTGATAATTTGTAATTGCTTTGAAAACTCTACGTTACTGTCTTTTATTCCTATTATGTTAGGTAAATCTGATAATTTTCTCATTAATTCAATTGAAATATCATATCCAGTATATTGTGGTATGTTATAAAGAAAAATTGGAATATCTAATACTGATGATATTTTTTTATAATATTCAAACATAGCTTCTTCATCATATTTGTAATAATGTGGTGTTACACATGCTATTGCATCTGATTTTATATCTATTGCATGTTTTCCTAATTCTATTACATCTTCTATGTTATTAGATCCAATATGTATAATACTTGTAATGTTATTATTAGTATGTTCAATTATATTCTCCGCTACTTGTTTTCTATCTTTTGTCCCCATTATTAGTCCTTGACCTGTAGATCCCAAAATAAACATGCCATGAATTTTACTAGATACTAGAAAATCAACTATTTCTAATAAAGATCCTATATCCAATTCTTCTTTTATGTTAAAAGGTGTTAAAACTGCTGGTATTATTCCATGAAATTTCTTGCTCATATTTTATATATGCTAATATATTATTTAAAAACTCATTTTTTAAAATAGATTTTTATTAGGAAAAACATTTTAGTTTCTTTTATATTTTTATTATATTATTATGAAAAATCAAGTTT
>CAXETO010000117.1:0-2777 GCA_963999255.1 uncultured archaeon
AGTTGAGCCGCAGGTATTAGATTTAGAAACGTAATAAAAAATCCCAGCCAAGCAGCAAACGCAAGTGGAGATAATATTAGAGTAGTGTCAGGTGAACCAGGATTTATAAAATCAAATATCCAAGACATCAATGGGCTAGATTGTAACTCAATTAAACTACCATTATTTATTAATAATTCAGCTTGAGAATTAGGAATAAATTTGGATGTAGAAGCACCTTGAATAGCTACAATAATAGTAACAAGTAAACCTGCAATAGGACCAGAGATACCTAAATCAAATAAAGCATCACGATTTACTAAAGGTTCTTTTGATATGATTAACGCTCCAAATGTTGGTAAAGCGATTACAGGTATTCCAGGAATAAAATATGGTAATGAAGAATACATATTATGTTTGTAAGCAGCAATTTTATGTCCTAGTTCATGAATACCAATTATTCCAAGTAAACCAGCAACATATAATAGAGTTGAATTAAATGGGTTACTAACACCAAACTCAATTGATCTATACCAACCATCAATAGAAACTGTAATTATAACAAGAATAAATAGGATTAATGGAATCTGAATTCTAAAGGTTTTTTTAATATTAATTGGTTTAATTAAGATCCAGTATTCATTATTACTAACATGTAGTATAGGAATATAACCAAGAGGTTTGATATCATTTTTAATTTTAACAAAATTTTCTTTATTAAAACTAGATTTATCAATTCTTGATTCTATACCATCAGAATCGGTTACGTAATAATCTTGAATTACAAAATATTTTTCGACAGAGGAAATGAGTTTATATTTATTAGACTGATTATAAGGCAAGTCAGAATCAATCATAATTATTAAAATATAAGAATATACTAATCTTTAATAATTTTCTGATATGTTTTGAATTAATGCTTAAAAATAACGAGTTCTTTAAGAAATTAATGTATAAACTTGGAGATCATGTAATACGTCAATGTGATAAAAATGATATTAAAGAAGTTATAGATATAAATTGGAATACTTTACCAGAACATTATACAGAATATTTTTTTATAGATATTTTAAATCAATATCCTGAAACTTTTTTAGTATCAGAACATACTATTGACGGTAATATTACAGGATATATTATGTGTAGAATTGAATATGGTGTATCTAACTTTAAAAAATTAAGATTTGCTAGAAAAGGACATATAATATCGGTGGCTGTTTCAGAGAAATATAGAGGTAAGAATATTGGTAAAACACTTGTAATAGAAGCATTAAAATCAATGAGAGAGAAGAAATGTTCTGAAGTATATTTAGAAGTTAGAAGAACAAATTTAGAAGCAATAGGACTATATAATAAACTTGATTTTACACACAATATGATATTAGAGAGATATTATCAAGATGGAGAAGCGGCATCTTTAATGGTAAAACAATTATCAGAATAATAAAATTTTATTTAATTTGAATATCAAACACTACTTGACCCCAACCTGGACCGATATTTTTAACTATATTATTAGATAAAATTTTACAGCTTTTAGATTGTCGTTCAATTTTTTCTATTATTAATTTAATTTTAGAATCCAATTCATCTAGATAAATATGAGAATATAGATGTATAATTCCCCCACTATTTTTTAGGCCTGATATAGCTACATCTATATATTCAAATGAATTTTCTGGAAGAGGCATAATAATACGATCTGCTAATCCAAGTAATGAAGAAGGGACAATATGTTTAGAATCACCCAAAATTGGATTTACAAGATGATCAACTTTATTGATTTGGATATTTTTAATTAATAATTCATACGCATAAGGATTAATATCAATACTAAAAATTTTATCGGCAAGAGATTTTTTTCCAAGTATAATGCAAAATGGACCTACACCACCAAACATATTTATTATAATTTCGTTTTTATTAATTAAATTAGAAATTCTAAGTCTTTCATTAGATAATCTAGGAGAAAAAAATGTATTACAGACATCGACATAAAATTTACAACCATGCTCTTTATGTATTGTTAATGTTTTATTTTCTCCAGAAATAAATTCTAATTTTCTTAAACGATAATCTCCAAGAACAGAGGATTGTTGAACAAAAACAGTTTTAACATTCTTTATTTGATCAAGTATCTTATCACAAATTAATTTTTTTTTATGTTCAAGTGATTCAGGAATTTTTAAAATAATTATATCACCAATAGTATCTATACCAGTAGAGATAGAGCTTAGTTCAGTTTCAGAAAGTATATTATTAAATAGTTTTTTAAATAATGGAATTGTCATAAGAATTATTATAAATATAATTAATAAAGAAAAATTTCAGCATTTTATATTAGCGTCTCAATATCATAATAACAATACTTCCAAGTACGACTAACTGTAATATAGATATCATAAGTAATATCATCATATTATCTGGAATTGTAGTTATATTAACATCTAGAGTTGATATTTTAGTGCTAGTATTTTGTAATTCACTTTCAAGAACATCAAATTTATTTGGTATAGTTAGTAAATTAGAATTAATAGTGTTAATTGAATCTGCATTATCAGATATATTTTGATCAACAACAGTTAACGCCTCTAATAAATCAGATTTAACTTCAGCTACATCATTCTGTATGTTTTTTACTATTGGTTTAAGTTCTCCAGCGTCATTTCTAATCTCAGTATTAGTTATAACAAGTGTTTCAAGCAGACCAAGTTCAAATATGGCTTTATTAACTCTGGATTTTGATTCATCGGTTAGAGTATAAAGTTCTTTTATAGAATCATCAAGTATTATTAATT
>CAXETO010000118.1:0-2730 GCA_963999255.1 uncultured archaeon
CGCTTTAACTACTGGTCCACGACATCTTTCAACAATAGGTGAAATTAGCTCTTCTAATTTAGCTCGGTTAATTGTCATATTAAGATGTTTAGGTCCACTATTATCTGCAGTAATATATGGTAAATTTATATCTCTGCTAGGAACTGTAGAAAGTTCGATTTTTACTTTTTCAGCTTCTTCTTTAACTCTTTGAGCAGCAACACTATCATTATTTAGATCAACACCAGTTTGTTTTTTAAATTCTGAAACTATATACTCATAGAGTAATAAGTCCATATCAGTACCACCAAGTTTTGTATCACCACTAGTAGATTTAACTTCAAATACACCACCTCCAAATTCCATTATTGTAACATCTAATGTACCACCACCTAGATCAAAGACCATAATTTTAGCATTTTTAGTACTTTTATCTAACCCATAAGCAAGAGATGCAGCAGTGGGTTCATTTATAATTCTGGTAACTGTTAACCCAGCTATTTCACCAGCGTCTTTAGTAGCCTGACGTTGATTATCATTAAAATATGCAGGTACAGTAATAACAGCTTCAGTAATTTTATCACTAAGATGTGCTTCAGCATCCCGACGAATTTTTTGGAGAATATGAGCAGAAATTTGTTGTGGAGAATACTCTTTACCATTAATTTTAACATTATAGTCTTCACCCATACGTCTTTTAATAGCAGTTATTGTTCCTTCTGGATTTGAAACCGCTTGTCTTCTAGCAGGCTCACCGACTAATAATTCATCATCTTTTGCAAAAGCAACAACAGATGGGAAAGCTTTACCACCAATAGTAGATCCTTCAGCACTAGGAATAATAGCAGGTCTACCACCTAGCATAACAGCAGCAGCAGAATTACTTGTTCCTAAATCTATACCTAAAATTTTTCCCATTATTTAATCAACACCATTATAATATAACTCAAGTTACTCACATTAAGTTAGTATGTAAACAGTACTATATATAAAACTTTCGTAGACACAGTATAAATGTTAAAAAGATAAATGAAATTTATAGAATAACTATTTATTTTTAATTATTTCAACTAGACTATGTCTTAATACTTTATTATCAATAACATAACCTTTACGAATTACTTTAGTTATAAGATTATCAGGCATTCCAGATTTTTTAGAAGTAGAAACAATTTCGTGAAAATTAGGATCAAAAAATTTATTTTTACAAACAATTTCAACAACATTAGTTGTCTTCAACATTTTATCTAAATTATTATTAATCATTTTAAGACCACTATTTAATTCCTTAACATTATGTGAAGAATTATCAACAGCACGTTCTATATCTTCTTTTATCTCAACAATATTAAGAATAAGATCTTGTTTATACATCATAATTTTATCATCAACCTGACGATCAATACTTTTTCGGTAATTATCAAAATCAGCTTGTAAATATTTTAGTTGATTCAAATAAGATTTTGAAGTCTGTTTTTCTTTTTTAAGTTGTTTTTTCAATTTCAAAGTTTCCTCTACATTATTTTTATTTACAGGTTTGGAAGACAAGATAATTATTATCTTAAAGATACTTTTTTATTAATATTACTAAGTTAATAAAGAAATCAATAATGATATTTTTTCATAAAATTAAAAAACAAACATTATTTAATATTAATAGAAACATAGAAATAAAATTAATTCTTATTTAATCACATGAGAGATTCTAGTGAAGACAAATGGTCTAATAAGAAGAAAAAAATAAGATTTGAATCAGAAGAAGATTTAGAAGATTTATTAAATGAATTTGAGAAATTGTTTGACGAATTTGAAATAGAAATACCAGAAGAATTAACTCACTATAAAGAAGAATATGAAGATGATACAAAACAATACATAAAAGGATATTCAATAATAATAGGACCAAATAAAAAATCTGTTATAAAAAAATTTGAAAATGTTGATTTAAAAAATATTAAAAAACCATTAATGAAGAAAAAAGAGCTAATAACAGATATTATTGACAGATACAACAAAATAAACATAATACTAGAGATACCAAAAGTTGAAAAAGAAAATATTAAAGTCAAATGTTATGAAAAAAATGTTGAAATAAAAGCCTATAGAAAAATAAAAAATGATGGGGGAAAATCGGCATCTAATATTAGTTACAACAAAAAAATAAAATTATCGAAAAAAATATTACCTAAAACACTAGTTTCAAAATATAATAACGGAATATTAGAATTAAGTCTCACTAAAAAATAGTATTATAAAAGAACAATGTAGACATGCGTTTACAACATTAATAACAAAAAAGAATAAAAGATAATTGAATTAAAGGCAGATTATAGAAATTATTCAATATAAATTGCAGGTTTAAATGGTTTTGCATGATTGGATTTTAGCTTTGGATCATATTTTTTATCATCATCTTCAGAGTATATTGTAACAGTTGCATTAATTTCATTTGATATAAAAGTAGAAGCGGAATTTAGGATTTCAAATTCATTTATTTCACCTATTTTTAGAATTGATTTAATATATTGATCAGAGAACTTATTATATTGAATAGAAAGTTGTTTTAAATAATTTGAAACAGCTTTCATATCTTTAAGTTCATAATTACTTATCAACAATGTAATAATATCTTTAATTTTAATTTCATTTTTTTTCCATAATTTTAATGATTGAAAATATGCAAACGATTTCCATTTAGTACACGTATAGAATACAACTTTCGAAGGTTTAATTTTGATAACTTTAACAATA
>CAXETO010000119.1:0-2699 GCA_963999255.1 uncultured archaeon
TTATCTAATGGCCATACACCTGTAGGAATAGGTGTAAAATCAACTACTAGATTATCAATAGCTTTTGTATGATAAGATGCAAATGAAACTAGTGGTGGACTAAAGATAAATATCAAAAGAAAAAATATGGCAAAATATTTTTTTGACATAAGAATCTTGAACGAAAAGTAATATAAAAACATATAATAGCACGCAATTCATTTATTTTAAATAATGCCGTCGTAGCTCAGCGTGGTAGAGCACCTGACTGTTAATCAGATGGTCGTCAGTTCAAGTCTGTCCGACGGCGTTTTAAATTTAGAAATATTTTTACAAAAAGTTATAACATATTTGACATATTATAAGATAATGTCAAAAGATTCTAAAAAAGTAATCACTGTAACTGGATTGATAGAACCAGAAGATATGGGTTTAACATTATCACATGAACATCTACTAATAGATTTTACTTTAATGTATCATGGTGAGAAAGATTCAAAAGGTAATCCTAAAAAAATTCCAATAAAAATGGAAAATTTAGGATCAATATTATATGATCCGTATACAAATTTTGAGAATTTATTAACAAATAATGAAGAATTAGGAATTATTGAGGTAGAGAAATTTAAAGAATCTGGTGGTCAAACTATTGTAGATTGCACTAGTTTAGGAATAATGAGATCTCCAAAGTCGTTAAATAAAATTTCTAGTAAAACAGGCGTAAACATAATTTGTGGATCAGGATATTATGTCCAACAATCACATCCTAGTAACATGAGTGAGAAAAAAGAAAAAGATATAGCAAATGAAATAGTTTTGGACATACAAGAAGGAATACCAGGAACTGAGATTAGATCAGGTTTTATTGGAGAAATTGGAAACACATACCCATGGCATGAAAATGAGAAGAAAGTTTGTAGAGGAGCAGCATTAGCTCAACTTGAAACAGGAGCTGCATTATCAATACATCCAGGAAGAAACAGAGAGGCACCAATTGAAATACTAAGATTATTAAAAGAACGAGACACTACAATGAATAAAGTAATTATGTGTCATATTGATAGAACAATAAACAGAATTGAAGATTTAAGGGATATATCAAAATTTGATTGTTATATTGAATTAGATTTATTTGGAGCTGAAGGATTTTATCCTCTTTCAGATTTTCCAATGACAAATGATAATGGAAGAATTTTACTTATTAAAGAATTAATAAAAGAAGGATTATTAGATAGAATATTAATTTCACATGATATATGCTGGAAAACAAGATGGAGTATGTTTGGAGGATATGGGTTAAATCACATACCAAAAAATATAGTTCCAAGATTAATTAAAAATGGTATAACACAAGAACAAATAAATCAGATATTAATTAATAACCCAAGAAGAGTATTTACAATAGAATAAAATCAATCAGATTATTTCTTTAAACACTTCACCAGAATTTTTCACAGTATTATCAACATTTTCATAAGTATGTGAGAAAGATGGAATAATTCTTCCAATTGGATCTGGATGGAAATAAAACCCTCTTTTATACATTTTCCATGCAAATTTAGTGAATTTTTCTTTATCAATAGAAGTAGTAACTGAACGCCAATCACTAAGTTTCTTATTTTTAGTAAAATGCATAACAGAGAAACCAGCAAAACCAGGAATATGAAATGGTAGATTTAGTTTTTCAGCTTCTTTTTTAAGTCCATCTATAAGATAGTTACCTATTTTATAAAATTGTTCATAACCTTTTTCACCTAATTTTGTTAACTCAGTTAAATTAGCGTATGCAGCAGCTAATGAAAGAGGATTACCACTATAAGTACCGCCGTGAAATATACCGCCAGGTTTAATATTTTTCATAATTTTTGATTTTCCACCAAATGCAGCTAAAGGATAACCATTAGCAAGAGCCTTAGCGAAAGTATGTAAATCTGGTTTAACTCCTAGAAATTCTGAAGCTCCACCCTTAGCAACTCTGAAACCAGTAATTACTTCATCAAAAATAAGAACTATATTGTTTTCTTCAGTTATTTTTCTTAGTGATTTAATAAAATCAGGATTAGGAAAAACTAGTCCACCATTACACATAATAGGTTCAGTAATTACAGCAGCAATCTCATTACCTTTATCTTTTATAGTCTTTTCAAGCAATTCAATATTATTCCATGGTAATGGAATGGTATATTTCATAGAATCAGGAACTATACCAGGAGTCATAGGAACAATAGGTGAAGGACCATTATCTTTCCATTGTTCAGGAGTAGTCTGAAAATTTACAGAAATTGAATCACTATAACCATGATAATGTCCTTCAAATTTTATTATAAGATTTTTTCCAGTATATGCTCTAGCTGTTCTAACAGCATACATTACGGCATCATTACCTGAACAAGCAAATCTAATCATTTCTGCAGAAGGAACAAGAGATTTGATTTTTTCCGCTACTTTAACTTCTAATTCATTAGTAGTACCGAACATTGTACCCAATTTAATTTGATTAATTACAGCATCAGTAATTTCAGAGTTACAATGACCAAGAATTATAGCACCCATAGAATTAATATAATCAACATAATCATTACCATCAACATCAGATATTTTAGATCCTAAACCAGATACAATATATATTGGATGAGGATCATAAACAGGATAACCACGTATACTAGATGTACAGCCAGAAGGTAAAACATTAATAGCTTTACTAAAAATTTCTTTTGATT
>CAXETO010000120.1:0-2623 GCA_963999255.1 uncultured archaeon
CAACATTAAATGTATGTGGACCGTTATCATCAAATCCACAAACTAGAAGTTGTATCATATATGGATAATATCTATGAGAAAAAATTATGTTAGAAATTAATCTAGATGCAGATTGAATTGGTATAGGACGTTTGTTTTCTAGTTTATACATTTTACAGTAGTATCTCATTATATCAACAATATTTTGCGCGTCAGCTACACCACCAGCAATAGTAACAGCTAAGTGATCATCAATTTGAAGAATTTTTTTACCAAGTTTATGAGCAATAAACATTCCCATACTTACTCTAGTATCAGTAGCCAATACAATTGAATCTTTAGATTTGGCAGCGACAGTTGTAGTACCTTTATATTTTTGGATATTATTATAAGACGTTGACATAATTTAACACATAAATATTCATATACATACTAAGAAGTATTAATATATTTTTTAAGATAGGTATTTAAATAATTTTCTCATTTAACTTATATATTACTTCAGCATAAAATATATTTTTCTATAAAAAGTGATAATGATGAATAATAAAACTATTGAATTACCGAGATTTATAACAATTGGAGAAAATTGTTTAGAAGAAATAGGTAGTACAATAAATAACCTGGGAAAATACAAGAATATATTAATTGTATCTGGGATCAATGTTAAAAAAATACTTGATAAAAAGATTGTAGAATCATTAAAAAATCAACAGTTAAATTATAAATGGATAACGGTGAAAGCACCAACAATGGGCAGTGTATCAATTGTTAGATCAAATACTATAAAAAATAAAACAGATTTAATAATTGGAATTGGTGGCGGAAAATCAGTTGATGTTGCAAAATTAGTAGCTCATCAAGTAAATAGACCTTATATTAGCGCTCCTACAACTGCTTCACATGATGGAATATCAAGTCCATTTGCATCAATTAAGGGATTAGATAGACCTTACTCAGCTAATGCAAAATCACCAATTGCAATAATTGCAGATTTAAGAATAATAAATAAAGCACCAGATAAATTAATTATAAGTGGTTGCTCAGATTTATTAGCAAAAATAACTGCTTTAGAAGATTGGAAATTAGCTCATAAAGAAAAAAAGGAAAAATATATAGAATACGCAGCTAAACTAGCAATGTTAAGTGCAGAACCTGTATTAGACGATAAATTTAAAATTAATAATTTAGATAATAGAAAAGATATAGTAATATCATTAATAACTTCTGGAATAGCAGCAGGAATAGCTGGTAGTAGTAGACCTTGCAGTGGATCTGAACATTTATTTGCTCACGCAACAGATTTATTAGACCCAGAAAATGGATTACATGGAGAAAAATGTGGAATTGGAACAATTATGATGGCGAAACTACATAATCTAGATTGGGAAAAAATATCAGATAAATTAGATAAAATAAACGCGCCAAATACAGCTAAGAAGATTGGATTATCAGAAAACACTATAATAAAATCTTTAGTTATGGGTTATAAATTAAGACCTGAGCGATATACTATATTACATAAAGTTAAATTGGATAATAACTCAGCAAGAAAATTAGCTAGAGATACAAATATAATTTAAAATTAAAAAATTATATCTAATATCACGTAGTTTTAGATTTGGTTTTAACTTTAGATTTTGATTCAGTTTTAGATTTAGCTTTAACTTTAGATTTTGATTCAGTTTTAGATTTAGCTTTAACTTTAGATTTTGATTCAGTTTTAGATTTAGCTTTAACTTTAGATTTTGATTCAGTTTTAGCATTACTAGAGGTTTTAACATCTTTGGGATTTTGATATATTTCTGTGAAAAGAACTTTATCTAAGTTAGGAACATATTTTAACACATCACTAGAAATAGCTTTTTTAATAACTTGAATTCCTTCCATCATATAATGTTTTTCAGACAATTCAATATTTGCAGAATTAGATAATAACGTTAGTTTCAAGTCAGATTTTTCTAACGGTATTCTTCGTTCAATTAAAGAGAATAAACGATCTTCAACATTAGTAAGTTCTTTTATAATATTAACAGAGTAAATAAGTGTTTTACTTGCATATTGATGATTAAAATCAACTTGAGCTCTACCAGAACCAACAAATCTTACTGTACCACGCCTATTATCTATATCTACGCTAGCGCCAATATGAATATCTTTAGCTTGATCTCCAAATTTTTTCAAAGGTATTAAACGAATTTTTTTAGGATCTCTAACTCCAAAACCTTTGTCAGGAGTTATTTCAACATTTAATTTAGTTCCAACCTTACTAGATTCTAAAGCTTCATCAAGGCCTTTAAGAACCCAACCATCCCCTACTGCTATCAACATAGGTTTATATTTTTGAGTGGGATCATGTAAACCAGCTTTTTTAGCATCGAATTCCATAGTTGTTTCTATTACTTTATCTACATCTTTGATTTTTGCAGTATAATCTACTAATACTAAACTACTTTTATTTATTGACATATCTTCAATTACCTATTCATTATATCATATTAAAAAACATTTTACTATTTATTTAATTCTTTCAGTATATTTAACGAATTTTTAACATCAATTTCACAATTTTTGTTTAGTAAAGAAAAATTAGAATTAATAGAAGAGATAGTACGTAATACATAAGATTCATTAATTTCACCCA
>CAXETO010000121.1:0-2617 GCA_963999255.1 uncultured archaeon
TGTTGATTTCACTCCTTTAAATAAGATTACTGCTTGTAATGCAAATATTATTGCTGCTATTGTTGAAGCTATTATGCCAAAATCTATGTTTATCATGTTGCTTTATTCTCTATGTGTTTATAATGAATATTTATTTCTCACTTATCTCTATAAACATTTTTATATTAAATAAAACTGAAAATTAGACATGTCTACAATAAAACTCTGTAAAACTACTGATATACTTCCTGGAAAATCTAAAATTTTTACTGTAGAAAATAATTCCGTAGCAGTTTTTAATGTTGATAATAAATTTCATGCTATTGATAATGTTTGTCTACATCGTGGAGGACCACTTGGAGATGGTGAATTAAATAATAATGTTGTTACCTGTCCTTGGCATGGATGGAATTTTAATGTTGAAACTGGAGAAAACGCTAATAATTCTAGTTTATGTCTAACCAAATATGATGTTAAAGTTAATGGTGAAGATATAGAATTAACTTTATAATAATCTCTAATATTCTATAACTTATTATGTTGGTGGCATTATTCCACTTTATTGTTTCTTGAATATTTATGAAATATAAATCTAAAATAATATTAATTTCTGGAATATCCTTAATTATTGTTATTTTATCAGTTTCAAGTATTTTTTATATTCTATATTATGAACAAATTAATAATTTACAAATGGAAAATAATGTTTTACAAAATCAATTTGATGAACTTAAGAAAGATTATGATTATCTAGAAGAACAGCATAATGATTTACAATCTCTTACAAATAATATAGATGATTTAACTTATAACTTACAACAACTTGAATTAAATAAAATTAAAACTGATAAACAAATATCTGTTGTAAATACTTCCCTTACAATTCTTGAAAAAGATAAAACTCTACTAGTAATTCTTAGATATGATGCGCCAAGAGATCGTGCTGAAGCATATCAACATTGGCAAAATGTTAAAACTAAATCTGTTGCAGTTGATCCTTCTTTAGGTCCTAAAGTTGATAAAATTATATCAACCCTAGAACCATTATTTGATTGGTACGATGATCAACCACCGTCTGATTCTGAAGCTGAAGTTGTATTACGCTGGATATTCTCTTATCCTTATGAATACGATGACTCTGTAACCGAATATAATAAATCCTTATATTTTATTATTATTAATCATATACGAGAATTACAAGAGATGTAATATTAATGTCTGATTTGAGTGATTGAAATGCGTAATTTTATTGTATTCTGTATTTTATTAATTATTATTATTTCTAATTTAAATCTTGTTGAGGGTAAAACTATACAAGATAAAAAAGGTGGTAAAGGTATAGCTGAAGGAGAAGATGTTGATTCTGCTGAACTATCTAATAACTTTTTTCTTGGTTCCCAACCATATAATTTTATAGAGCCAATCAAAAATCATATTTCTAGTTCTCTTATGTTAATGACTACTAAAAACGGGTTAGACATTATAGAAAATCAACTCTTTCTCGCTCCTAGTTCTCAAATATTACAATCTTCCAGTTCTACATTATTTCCAAATACAAATTCCACTATATTTAGTCGAAATCTGATAATTACTCGAGATCTTGGTAAATCATCATTCCAAACTGAGCCACATTTGTCAGTTAATCCACTAAATTCAAATCATCTAGTTCTTGGTGTAATTGACTATAATTTTCCATCAGTTAATAGTTATGTTAGTACTGACGGTGGTGAAAATTGGGATGGACCTTTCCAAACTCGTTATCTAAATGGTGATATTGGTTCAGGGGGAGATCCAGTTGTAAGTTTTGATAATAAAGATAATGTGTATATTGCTTACATATCTCTTGGTATTGAAGATTATCGTCTTGGTCCATTTGTAGGTGAAAGCTATGTATCTTCTATAGCAATATCTAAATCACTTGATGGTGGTAAAACTTGGGAAAACCCTATTTCATCTAGTCGTAGTATGACTGAAGTCAATATTAAATATTCTTCTAATGATCAATTTGAAGGAAAAATTACGCATAGTTTTTTGGATAAACCCTGGTTAACAATTGGTCCAAATAAAAATAATGTTGACGAAAATGTGATATATGTTACTTATACTAACTTTGATGTTGAATATGATATATTTTATGTTGACGATGTACCAATGTTAGTTAATCCTGTAGTCTACTCTAGTATTGAACTTGTATCTTCTTTTGATTATGGTCAAACTTGGACTGAACCTGTTATAGTAAGTCCAGTAGTTAAACAATTATTTGGTTATGGTACTAATGAGCCTCAACGTGTTGTTCAAGGTTCTCAACCTGCTGTTGATCAAAATGGAAGTCTCTATGTTGCTTGGTTAGATTCAACTGATGATGGTGCTTTTAATGGTCTAGCTGAAATTAATATAGCTCGTTCTGATGATAATGGTAAATCCTTTATTCTAAAAAATAACGCGGCGTTATTATCTGAAATTGGTTTCCGTTCTCGTTCTCTTAATTTTAGGTCATGGGGTGCAATATTTCCACAGATTGCTCTTGGTAATAATGGTGAAGTATATATTGTATTTACTGAAAAGCCTCCTGACAAAGATTCTGATGATGGTGATATCTATTTTGTTAGTTCTTTTGATAAAGGAGAAAATTGGAATA
>CAXETO010000122.1:0-2576 GCA_963999255.1 uncultured archaeon
ATGTTATATAATGGAACCAAAATTTTTACAATATATACCAAAAAAAACTATTTATGGAATGGATAATGCAGTAAAAAACGCTATAAAAGCAAAAGATAAGGTATACGGCAATATAATTACTAGTAATTTTATTGATATAGGCGACAAAAAATCTTATGATAACATATATGAAAAATACTTATCAAAATTAGGTAAAATAGGATAGTGTAGTTATATGCATTTAATAGTTTTTGACAGTGAAATTAGAAATAATTTTACTCCAATAAATCTTAACAAACCAACATTTGAATTATTAATAGGAGGAAAAACAATACTAGAAAATTTATTAGAAATTATTAATCCAGATAAATATTCTCTTCTAATACCAGATTATTTAAAAAATAATACTGAAAATAAACATAAAGTAAACATTAATGAAGAAATAAACGAAGTAGATGAAAAAGAAATTGTGTTTGTTAATAGTTTAATAAACTTAAATAATATTCCATTAGAAAAGTTAAAAAGAGAAGAGAATTTTGCGTTAATATCAGATAATAATTTAGTATTAGCTAAATGTAAAATAAGAAAAATAAATAATTTAACAAATAATAATAAAGAACTAATCAAGATAATAAAGAATCATAATATTAAATTAGAATCAGAGAACAACGTGTTAATTAAATATCCATGGAAATTATTAGAAATGAATAACCAACTTTTAATTAGAAATATTAATAAAAAATTATTAAATAAAAAAATAAACTTAAGAAAATCTAGTAATAAATTTATTAACATAATAGGTTCAGAAAAATCAATATTAATGGGAAAAGAAGTTAGAATAGAAAACGTAATTTTTGACACAACAAATGGCCCTATAGAGATATCAGATAATTGTAAATTATTGGGATACAACAGAATATGTGGACCATGCTATATAGGAAATGATACTGTAATAAAATCATGCATAATAGGATCTGGAACTATGATAGGAAAATACGCGAAAATTTCAGGCGAAGTAGAAAATTCAATCATATCTAATTTTTCCAATAAATCACATTATGGATATATAGGAGATTCTTATATAGGAGAATGGGTAAATATTGGCGCTGGAACAACAATTTCAAATCTAAAAAATACTTATGGTAAAATAAGCATGGTAATAAATGATGAATTGATAAATACAGATAAAAGTAAAATTGGATCTATTATAGGAGACTATGTAAAAACTTCAATTGGAACATATATTTATTCAGGTAAAAAAATTGGAATAAGTTCACATTTACATGGATATGTAACAACAGATATACCAAGTTTTGTAATATATTCAAATATTAACAAATCAATTTGTACTGAATTATATAAGAAATCTGCCATAAAAACACAAAAGGAAATGATGCGTAGAAGAAATATATCTTATAGAGAAGAAGAAATTAATTTATTAGAATATCTCTATAACTTAACTAAAGATGAAAGAATTAAACTTAATTACAAAGAAAATAAATTTAGTATTAATTAGAAGTGAGATCATAGAATATGAAAAGAAATAAATTTTTTGAAATAGATGAAAAAAAAATAAAGATAATTGACATAGACGGAATGTACAAATATTATGAAAAATGGAGTGAGTATTTTATTTCATCCACTAAATTTAAAGTGAAATATCCTGAAGTAAAAAATATAAATCAAATAATATTAGCAGGAATGGGTGGTTCTGGAATAGTAGGCGAAATAGTATATGATTTATTTAGTGATATAATAGATATAAAGATAATAAAAGATTATCATATACCTAAATATATCAATACAAACACATTATTAATAATAATAAGTGTGTCAGGTAATACAGAAGAAACAGTTAATATATTAAAAGCAGGTATAAAACGAAAATTAAACATTGTAACAATATCATCCAATGGATTAATAGAAAGAATTAGCAATGAGAACAAAATTTCACATAATAAGATAGAGAATATATTAGTTCCTAGATTATCATTACCTAGTATATTATTTACTTGCTTAAAAATAATAAATAAAATTGGAGTAATAGATAATGAAATAGATATTCAAAATTCAATTAAAAATATAATCAAAATAGCAAAAACCATATCAATAAAAAAATCAGGGCCAAAAAATATAGCAAAACAAATTTCTTTGAAAATAAATAATTATATTCCAGTCATATATACATCAAAATTAACAAGAAGCATTGGATTAAGATTTAAACAGTCTTTAAATGAGAACTCGAAAACTCATGGAATATTAGAAGAATTACCAGAGTTATGTCATAATGAAATATCATGTTGGACTAAAAACAAAGATTCATTTATACCTATTCTTATTAGAGATAAAGATGAACCTAATCATATTAAATTAAGATTTACATTCATTAAAAACATGTTAAAATCAAATAATATTCAATTTATAGAATTATTAGTAAGAGGTGAAGATAAACTAAGTAGAATCCTAACAGGCATATACATATTAGATTATGTAAGTTTCTACTTAGCAATATTAAACAATATTAATCCTACTACAACTAGTAACATAAATAACCTAAAAGAATTCTTAAAAAAATAGAAAATAAAATTTCGATAATT
>CAXETO010000123.1:0-2543 GCA_963999255.1 uncultured archaeon
TTCAGTCATTGTAAATTTTAGAAAAACAAAACAGTATATAAAATTTATTGAATTAAAAATAAAAATATTAGTGTTTTAAATTAAAGATTCAATAGGTATATCTTGATATGATGCATCAGAAAGAGTACGACGAATAGATATAGGTAAAGCTTTAGCATTTAATTCCTCTAGAGCTAATCTAATTGGATCCATAGTACCAGAGTGATTAATTAAAACAGGAGCGCCGAGAGATAATTGTAAAGAACGAGCTCCAATAATACGTGCACGTTCAAATCGAGTAAGTTTATTAGGACCTATAGTAACTTTGAATTTAGATTGTGATTTAGTTACAGAAGTAGATTTAGTCATATACAAAGTGTAATTGTATATAATGTACATAATAAATTTTATGTTAATATATTAAATAGATTTAAGAATTAAGCATAATAATATAATATTATGGATTCAGTATCAAAAATAGAATTAAAAATTTTAATAGATAATATACATGAAATTAAATCTGATTTATATAAACATCTTTCACCAATAACAGTTAACACAATAATTACAAATTTACCTATAGAAAACAGAATATACAAATTTGAGAGTAAATTTGTTTATATTTTAACTGAAATAGACACAAACAGAGAGAAAATGAGAAGAGATTTCAAAATTGGTGATATAGCATTTTGGCCTAATAACAAAGCAATATGTTTTTTCATTACTAACTGCAATATAACAAGTCCAATGAATTACATAGGGAAAATAGATGAAGATATTAAATTAATAAACAAATTAGAAACAGGTAAAACATTGAGATTAAAGAAATAACATATTATTCATTTATTTTCCATACATAATGACCACTATAGCCGCCAACTTTGGAAATAATGCTTTTCTCTTCAAGATATTTTAAGATAGAATTTGAAATAGAAACACTAACACCAAGAGGTTTAGCAGCATTATATATTGTAATTGCTTTAAGAGATTGAAGATTTTTTTTAAGTTGATCTTCATTAAGTGTTGGCATAATAGATCTATGTCGATTAATTTGTTTTCCTTCAGAATCATCAGTTTTAGATTTTAAGTCTGGACCAGAATTATCACCTGGACCAACTGCACTAGAACGTTTAGATATAGATTTCTTTTTATCTCCACCCAATTTAGATATTAATATATAAAAAATATAGATATATATCTTTACTAAACTAATAGTAAACATTCGGTAATTCATATGAAATACGAAATAATATCAACATTATTTGATAAGATGGAAAAAACAAGTAAACGGTTAGAATTAACAGATTTACTAGTAGAACTATTCAAAAGTACACCAGATAATTTTATTCATAAATTAGTTTACCTTATTCAAGGAGAATTAGGACCAAAATTTGAAGGAATAGAAATTGGAATATCAGATAAATTAGTTTTAAAAGCGATAAATAGAGTATCTGGAATAAATAATAAAGATATAATAGAAATATACAAGAAATTAGGAGATATAGGTAAAACTGCAGAACAATGTTTTTCAAATAGAAGTCAAAACATATTGTTTTCTAAAACATTATTAGCAGAAGATTTGTTTAACACACTAAAAAAAATGAGCGCAATTAGCGGTAGTGGCGCAACAGAATCTAAACTTAAGATATTAGAAGGATTAATAAGCATATCGAGTCCAATAGAAACGAAATATATAACTAAGATAATTACTGGGCAATTAAGATTAGGGATAGCAGATTATACTATAATGGATTCATTATCAATAGCATATACTAACAATAAAACAAACAGAGAATATTTAGAAAGAGCATATAATTTATCGAGTGATTTAGGTGATGTTGCAAGAAAATTAGTTTTTGAAGGTATTAAAAGTATCAAAAATGTGAAAATAAAATTAAATAAACCAATAAGACCAATGTTAGCAGAGAGACTAAGAGATTCAAAAGAGATCATAAGTAGATTTAAAGATGAATTTGCAATAGAGTGGAAAATCGATGGAGAAAGATTACAGATACATAAAAATCAAACAGAAATTTCAATATTTTCAAGAAGACTAGAAAATATAACAGAGCATTATCCTGACGTAATAGAATATATTAAAAAATATGTAAAAGTAGATAAATGTATACTAGAAGCTGAAGTAGTAGCTTTAGATCCTAAAAATAACAAAATATTACCATTTCAGGAATTAATGCACAGAAGAAGAAAACATAAGATACAAGAAGCGGTACAAAGATATCCAGTTTGTTTGTATTTTTTTGATTTATTATACTTAGGAACAAAAGAATTCATTACAAAAAGATATATTGATAGAAGAAAAATTTTAGAGGACATGATTATAAATAACAATAATATGAAAATTGTGAATTCAATAAGAACAAATAAACAAAGAGATATAGACAAAGAGATGAAAAAAGCGATATTAAATCATCATGAAGGTTTAATGATAAAAAACATAAATTCACCGTATAGATCAGGAGCTAGAGAATTTTCATGGATAAAATTAAAAAATGAATATAATAGTGAATATAAAGAAACTATAGATTTAACAATAATTGGAGCTT
>CAXETO010000124.1:0-2520 GCA_963999255.1 uncultured archaeon
ATTCAACCTGGAGGATCAATTAGAGATCCTGAAATCATAGCTGCTGCTAATGAACATAATATGACTATGATTTTCACTCATGAAAGAGCATTTAAACATTAAATTCTTCTACTTTAGTTAAATATCAAGTTCAAGAATTTTTGCAATATTCCCACCTAATACTGCTTCTATTTCCGATTCAGTAGCGTCTGCACGTTCTAGCAGATTTCTATAAAAAGGAATATTGAAATCAAAATATGGACCATCACTCCCATAGATAAGTTGTGAAGCTCCCGCTTCCTTTATAGTCTTCCTTATAGCATCATAATGTGGATACATCTGAGACAATTCTATAAAATAATTTTTAAAATCAGCTGCATTTTCCATACAGGTTCTCCATTTCCAGCCAGTACCACCACCAAAATGGAGTGCAATAAATTTCACTTTAGGAAAATGTCTTGCATACACACCTATCCTATCCGGAAAAAATGGTGGATCAGCTGAATGCAATACTATAGGTAATTCCAAATCAGACGCTGTTTCGAAAATTACTCTCATTTCATCTAAAGATGCCCATCCACAGTAATCTCCATGTAATTTTATCCCTTTGAATCCCAGTTCATTTACTGATCTAGTTATTTCTTTCGCTCCACGATCCTTCAAAAATGGTGAAGTCACGCAAAAACCTACAAAACGTTTTGGATATTTGTGTACTGCTTTAGCTACAAAATTATTGTTCATACGAACATATTCTTCATGCGCATTTGTAGGTTGAGCCGATCCACATAATACTGTTAAATCAATACCGTTTTTATCCATTGATTTTATAGTTGCGTCGGCATCTGATGATATAGCACGTATATCATCACCTGTATAATCATAACCTAAGTGAAGATTTATTTCCCCCTCATTAGGTACTAAATGATAATGAGCGTCAATAATTGTCATTAATTATATAATATTAAATTATATTTTTAAAGGTTAATAAAATAGTTCTACTATATCTGAAATACGTGAAATAAATGCAAATTAAAGATGTTATGATATCTCCTGTTGTTACTGCTACTCCAAATGACAATATTTCCAAAATTGCTAAAATAATGAGTAAAAATCATATTAGTTCTATTATTATTGTTGAAAATGGAACACCTGTTGGAATTGCTACGGCACGTGATTTTTTAGACCGTGTATTATCTCAAAATCTTGACCCTGAAAATACTCAAATAAATCAAATTATGTCTACTGATTTAATTACCCTAAATCCTGAATCACGAATATTAGATGCATTAAAAATAATGAAACAAACCAATTTCAGTCAATTTCCAGTAATGGAAAAAAATAAATTAGTTGGAATAATTTCTTTAAACGATTTAATGCTATTCTTATCTACCTTTTTCTCATCACAAAATATTGTTTAATAGAAATTAAATCATATTATTTTTAAATTCCAATCTCTTATTCTAATTTATAACATTGATTAATATTGGTTTAATTGGTTGTGGTAATATTGGTATAGCTTTAACTAAAGCTTTGAATGATCAACCAGTAAATTCAGCGGTTATTAGTACTGTTTATGATAATGATCAATCTTCAATTAATAATTTATTAAAATCTGTGAAAAATAAACCTCTAGTTTCAAATAATCTAGATAATTTACTTAGTAATAATATTGATTTAATAATTGAAGCTGCTGGACAACAAGCAGTAATTGATTATATTCCTCAAGCTCTTGATGCTCGTAAACATGTAATGATTATGAGTGTTGGCGCATTCACTGATATGACGTTTTATAAAAATTTAATGAAATTAGCAAAAGAAAAAAATGTTAAAATCTACATTCCAAGTGGAGCTATAGCAGGTATAGATGCATTAAAAGCAGCCTCTTTAAGTGATATTAACCAAGTCATTTTAATTACTTCTAAACCACTTAAAGCCTGGAATAACATTCCATATTTGAAAGAAAAAAAAATTGATTTAAATAGTATTGTTAAACCAACAATAATTTTTGAGGGTAATGCTGACCAAGCTGCCAAATTATTTCCTGCTAATATTAATGTATCTGTTATTTTATCTTTAGCAGGCATTGGAGTAACTAAAACAGCAGTAAAATTGATTGCCAATCCCGATATCACTCAGAATATCCATGAACTTCTTATATCTGGAAATTTTGGCAAATTGACTATAAAACTCGAAAATTCTCCATCTCCAAATAACCCAAAAACAAGTTATTTAGCTATATTATCAGCTTTAAAAACTATTAAACAAATTGATAGTGAAATCTGTTTAGGAACTTAATTTATTAACTCAGTTTTTCCTAACTTCAATTTCTAACATCTATATACAATATATTTAAAATCTCTTATTTACTTAAATCTAACAATGTCGAATTCAGATGATGCAATTACTCCTCAATCTGGGGTTAGAATTTTTCGAATTATATTACCCCTAATCTTTGTATTATTAATTTCATCAATCATAATAAGCCAAACACTTACATTTTGGTTAAATATATTCGAATTTGATGTTTTATTTATAAGACCA
>CAXETO010000125.1:0-2502 GCA_963999255.1 uncultured archaeon
TTCATCATTTATTATGCTCTTAAATAACTTGATCTCATTTTCAAAATGACCTCTAGCTATAAAATATGTAAATTTCTTTTTATCTATTTTTAATTTGTTCTCAATTACTGATAGTATTTTTTCGCCATTTTCTGTCGCATGTTCAATAAATGATAATTCTATTGTTTTTATAATATTATTCTTCAAATTTTCACTTTATATTTCATTTTAAATCTAATGATGTAATTTACTATACATTATTCTTATTCATTTAAATTTATTTAATTAATATTTAGTTATAAATAATCTATGGAGTAATTATAAAAGAAAAGAATATTAATATCATGTTTTTATTTTGATTTATTCCTGTTGATAAAAATATTAGGTATTGAAAGTACAGCGCATACTTTTTCTGTTTCTGTAGTTGAAAGCAATAATTCTCTTAAAGGAAATATTCTTTCAAATATAAAACACTCTTATATTCCTCCAGATGGCTCTGGTATTCATCCACGAGAGGCTTCTAGACATCATTCTAAATATTGTTCTCAAATTCTTAAAGAAGCTCTTACTAAATCTAATACAAATATAGATGATATTGACGGTATTGCGTTTGCTATTGGACCTGGTTTAGGTCCATGTTTACGAGTGGGTGCAGTAATTGCTAGAACTCTTGCTACCTATTATTCAAAACCATTAATTCCTGTGAATCACGCTATAGGACATATTGAATTAGCTTCTATGCTTGCTGGAGTTAATGATCCTGTAGTGTTATTAGTTACTGGTGGTCATACTTTAATTAGTGTTTTTTCAAATAAACGATGGCGTATATTTGGAGAAACTTTAGATATAACTCTGGGACAATTATTTGATCAATTTGGACGGCATATAGGTTTTAGTTCTCCTTGTGGTATGAAAATAGAAAACTTAGCTTCTAATTCTGAACAATATCTAGATTTACCATATACTGTTAAAGGTAATGATGTTTCTTTATCTGGAATTCTTACTTCTTCAAAAAAATTACTTTTAAATAATTCAATTGAAACAGTATCTAATTCAATTCAAGAAACCGCTTTTTCTATGTTACTTGAAGTAACTGAACGTGCTATAGCATTTTCGGGAAAAAATAATATTCTTATTGCTGGTGGAGTTGCAGCAAATAAAAGATTAAATCAAATGTTAAACTTAATGTCTAAAGATAGAGGAATAACTTTTTCTAGTTGCCCAATAGAATATAGTGGTGATTGTGGAGCGCAAATAGCTTGGACCGGTTTATTAGCATATAACTCAGGGGTTAATGTAAAAGTTTCTGATAGTAAAATTCGTCAAACGTGGAGAATAGATGAGGTTGATATAATTTGGAGAAAATAATATTTAATGGAGCTGAGGCTGTGTTGTACCTTGATTACTGGTTTAACTATAAAATTATTAAAAAAATTAGAAAATCTAAAAATTATAGACAAAAATCTCTTGATCTTAAAATTCGTAAATTTAGAACAATTAATGAAGCAACTTTTTTACATAAATGTAAAACAATTGGTGTAAAAACTCCTACTGTATTTCTTGTTGACATTAATAACCATGAAATAATTATTGAATATATTGAAGGTAAAACACTCAAAGATTTAATTGAAAATAATTCTCTACCTTTCTCATTTGATAAAATAGGTGAAATAATTGCTTTAATGCATAAATATGATATTATTCATGGGGATCTTACTACATCCAATTTCATTATCAATGAAAATATATATGTAATAGATTTTGGTTTATCTTTCTCTTCTAAACGAATTGAAGATAAAGCCGTTGATTTACATTTATTCAAAGAAATTCTAAACAGTTGTCATTCTTCATCTTTTAATAAGTTACTGGAACAAATATATTCTGGTTATAAGAATATACTTGGGCAATCATCCTTAAATGCCATTATTGATAAAATTGATGTTATAGAATCTAGAAGGAGATATAGTAAAATTGAATAATACTTTGTTATTAGCAACATCAAATAAAAATAAATATGTTGAAATCAAAAATTTTCTAGTTAAATATAATATTAATGTTAAAATGACTAATCTAAAAACTGTTGAAATACAAAATGATGATCTCTCTAAAATTGCATTAAACTCAGCTATTGAAATTCTAAGTAAGAAAAAATTAAAAATTATGGTTGAAGATTCTGGTTTATTTATAGACTCGTTACAAGGATTCCCAGGACCATACTCATCTTATGTTTATAGAACCCTTGGTTGTTCAGGAATATTGAAAACTATGAAAAACATGAAAAACCGTAAAGCGCAGTTTTGTTCTTCAATAGTTTATGCTACATCAAGTGATAATATTCAAATTTTTAGAGGTTCTGTAAATGGTAGTATAACAAATCATGAATCTGGTTTAAACGGGTTTGGTTTTGACCCAATTTTTATTCCTGATGGGTATACTAAAACCTTTGGTATTATGTCTTTAGAAGAAAAAACTACTATCTCTCATCGTAGTGACGCGTTACAAAATTTTGTGAAATGGTATCTA
>CAXETO010000126.1:0-2357 GCA_963999255.1 uncultured archaeon
AGTAATTTTTAAATTTCTATTTTCATTAAGAAAAGCGGTTAATTTTGTAAGAGAGTTATATAATGGTTGAAGTTGATTATCAATATGCTTTTGACTACCACTTATTGTTTTAGAGATTATTTTAGTAGTTGGAGAGATTTCAGCAGTAACTTTAACAAATTTATTTATAGCCGCAGCTAGAGCAAACCCTCCGTGTACAACAAAATGTTCTCCAGTTATTATAATTTTTCCAGGAGCTTGAGAAATATATTTCAATAAATCAAAACTAGTATAAAATTATAAATATATAATTTTATTCTATAAAATACTATTTCCACAAATAATTAAATATAAAAATTAATTTTCTGATTCTAATTTGGTTTCAAAATCATCAATACTATATTCCAGATTTTGATTTGATTTTAATGAACCGTTTTTTAGTTTAAGTTGTCTGCATAAACACCAAAATACACAAGCCAATGATTTTCGACCTCTATTATTACTTGGAAGAATGATATCAATTTCGTCGGAAATGTTATCAGTATCACAAAGAGAAATAACTGGAATACCAATAGTTGAGGCTTCATTAATAGCTTGAGAATCTAGATTTGGATCAACAATTATAACAGCTTCTGCGTCTAGATGACCTGGGTAAATAGGATTAGTAAATGTTCCAGGCATAAACCTTCCAGTAATTTTAATAGCATCAGTTAGTTCACAAAACTTTGTTATAGGTTCAAAAGCATATTCTCGAGATGAATAAACTACAACTTTCTTCATATTCAGTCTAGAAAGAAATTTTGAAATTAAATCTATACGATCAAGAATTTTTTCTAGATCAAGTACATGTAGACCATCCGAACGTGTTTTATTAATAAATCGTTCCATATTTTTAGTTTTAATTAAAGTTCCTACTCTAATACCAGTAGAAAGTAAAGTTTTTTCTGAAACACCTTCAAGAACCAGTTTACTTGAAGAACCATCATCATCATTAGTTTCATTATTTATATTTTTTTCCATAATTTATTCATCGCCTAATGTTTATCAGAAATTTTAAGATATTTATAAATCAATCTAAATATTCACCATATTAATATTAGATGAGACACATGAATCATGAATTCTAATTAATTCATTTAATTTAGATACTCGTTCACCGCCTAATATTCCAGTTTTAATTAATTTAGATTGAGTCCCAACTGCAATATGAGAAAGATGTGAGTCAATAGTATCACCCGAACGATGGGCAGATATTATACTATAATTAAGTTTATGGCATTTTTTAGCAAAAGTTATTGCTTCACCAAGTGAGCCAATTTGATTAACTTTAAGAATTGCTCCGTTACAAGGATTAAATTGAGATAAAGAATTCAATCTATCAATATTAGTTACAAAAAAATCATCACCAGCAATTATAGTATTTGAGAATTTAGCAGTAAGTTCAGAGAATGATTTAATATCATTTTCATGAAATGGGTCTTCAACATAGAATAAATCATAATTATTAATTAGTTTCTCAACATAATCACGTTGATCTTCAATAGTTTTGGAAGATTGAGAATTTTTATAAATGTACAATTGTTTGTTTTTATCCCAGTAACTAGAAGCAGCAAAATCTATACCTATACGGATCTTAAATTTATATTCATCAACTAGTTTATCAATTACTGAAGTCACAAGATCAAGAGCTTCAATGTCGTTAAATTTATGAACCCAAGCCCCTTCATCATTTCTTCCTCCTACAAAATCATTAAATCTGTGTTTTATTTTAAGTCCAATTTCTTTATGTAATAAAAAATTAAATTCTATACAACTATTTATATTATTAAGACCGATGGGACAAACAAGAATTTCTTGAATATCTGGGCATCCAGAAGTACCATGAGAACCTCCTCCAACAATATTACCTAGAGGATATGGCATAGTATAATTACCAGTAAAATTAATTAATTCATACAATGGTTTTTGGGAAATTTTTGAACCTAGGTCTGCAATAGCGAGACTAATAGCATAAGCTATTGATCCACCAATTTTAGAATAACCAAATGTATTATCAATCTCACGCAATTTAGATGTAATTTTTTCTGTATTTAATATATCTATTCCTATAAAGTCTTTAGAATATGTATCAAAAATTTTTAATGTTTTCTCAATATTTTCATCAACAAATTCTACTGCTTCTAATTCACCTTTACTTTTACCTGAGGGTGTACTAGATCTACCAATAATATTATTAGTTTTAGCGTCAATTTCAATGGTTTTATTACCTCTACTATTAAAACAAATTCTAGCTTTTAGTGAATCAAGTTTTATAAGATTCAATTTATTTCATGATATCACAGACTAAAAGAGTCTTGTGTTTTAGAGAGAGATTCATA
>CAXETO010000127.1:0-2337 GCA_963999255.1 uncultured archaeon
CATTATGGAAATATAAAAAATGAAAGAAAACAGATTTTGTAAAAGTTGTTCATTAAAAACAGAACATGAAATAACAAATTATAATAGTGCCAACAGAAATCCTCGAGGATTTGCAAAGTATAAATGTAATAGTTGTGGAAAAAATAGTCTTAGAAGATTTTTACGTCCAAGTTCAGAGATATCATATTAACAAAATAAATAATATATATAATATTTAAGAAAGCGATTTTTCAAATTCTTTTAAAAGTTTTTTTTGTTTTCTATTAAGATTAGTAGGAGTTTTGACAACAAGTGCAACATATTGATCTCCACGACCATAACCATCAGATCTATTTAATCCTTGATTTTTAATCCTAAATAGAGTACCATGTTGAGATCCTTCAGGTATCTTAAGAAGTGTTTTATTATCAATAGTTGGAACTATAATTTCTTTGCCAAGACTGACTTCAGGAAAATTTAATTCAGATTTATAATATATATTATCCCCTTCACGTTCAAAAAAGTCATGTGATTCAACATTAATTGTAACATATAAATCACCAGAATCACCATTAGCGCTATCATGACCTTGATGCCTTAATCTAAAAGTTGTTTTATCTTCAATTCCTACAGGTATTTTTATTTTCACACTTTGCTTTTGATTTATTATACCTACACCATGACAATTATTACATTTGTTTAGAATAGTTGTTCCCTGACCATTACATGAGTCACATAGTCCAGTGCTAATTAATCTTGTAAATCCAGAAGCTTTGACAAATCTTAATTTTCCAGTACCATTACATTTAGAGCAGGTTTTTAGATTTGATGAATCAGAAGCTCCACTACCAGAACATTTACTGCATCGAATCATTTTATTGAAATTAATTGTTTTATCTGCACCGTTATGAACTTCTAAGAGAGATATAGATAACGTTGATTCAACATCATCACCCGTTTGTCTTGAAGTTCTATCTCCACCGAAACCAAAGAAATCTTGGAATATATCTTTAATTCCGCCTATTCCACCAAAATCAAAATTAATTCCTGTACCTGAGAATATATCACCAAAATCAACACCGCCAAAAATATCTTCTGCACTATATTGACCATCAATACCAGCATGTCCAAATTGATCATAACGATTTCGTTTTTCTGTATCAGATAGAACTGCATAAGCTTCAGATATTTCTTTAAATTTTTGTTCTGCATCAGATGATTTATTTCTATCAGGATGATATTTAAGAGCTAATTTTCTATAGTTATTTTTAATAATATCTAGTGAATCATTATTATCTACACCAAGAACTTCATAATAATCTCTTTTAGACATTTAGAGATTAAACACTATCCTAAGAAGTTGAAGAGTCTGGTTTATTATCTTCATTTACAACTTTATAATCTACATCTACAGCATCTTTATTTTTATCTTCTTCAGGTTTAGTAGAATTATCTTTTTTTGATTGTTTTTTAGTTTTTTGTTTTTCTTGAGCCGCTTGTTGTTTTGCTACATCTTGATACACAGCAGCACCAATTTCTTGTAATAATTTAGATAAACTATCACTTTTAGATTTAATTACATCATAATTTTTAGCGGCAACTGCCTCTTTTAGTTCTTTTACTTCTAACTCAATTTTCTTTTTATCTTCTTCTTTAATCTTATCTTTTAAATCAGTAAGAGTTTTTTCACAAGTATAAATTAGGCTATCAGAACTATTGATTAATTCAATTTGTTCTTTATTCTTTTTATCTTCATCAGCAAATCTTTCTGCATCTTTAATCATACGTTCCTTTTCTTCATCAGATAATTTAGTAGATGCAGTAATAGTAATATTTTGTTCTTTTTTAGTAGCTAAATCTTTTGCTGTAACATTTAATATTCCATTGGTATCAATATCAAATGATACTTCAATTTGTGGAAGACCACGAGGTGCAGGAGGTATACCATCAAGATTAAAAGTACCTAGAGAAATATTATCTTTAACCATTGCACGTTCACCTTGAAATACACTAACAGTAACAGCAGTTTGATTATCAGCTGCAGTTGAGAAAATTTGAGTTTTTTTAGTAGGAATAGTGGTATTACGATCAATAATTTTAGTAAATACACTACCTAATGTTTCTATACCAAGAGATATTGGAGTAACATCTAGTAATAATATATCTTTAACATCACCAGAAATAATACCACCCTGAATTGCTGCTCCAAGAGCAACACATTCCATAGGATCAATACCCCTTTCAGGTTCTTTGCCAGTAACATCCTGAATCAAATTAGTGACTATTGGCATACGTGTAGGTCCACCAACAAGAACTATTTTATCCACATCTTGAGGTTTTAATTTAGCGTCTTCTAAC
>CAXETO010000128.1:0-2335 GCA_963999255.1 uncultured archaeon
ACATGAATATGGCTGGCGTAGTTATTCCTAAATTTCCAGGTCTAACTTCTGCTTTTGGATTACTATTTGCTGATATTAAACATGATTATATTAAAACTTTCAATAAATCATATGAAACTGTTGATGTAAATGATGTTGAACAAGTTTTTGAAGAAGGAGAATCGCTTGTCTTGAGTAAATTAACTCATGAAGGTTTCACAAAAAATAATATTATTATAAACCGTAAATTTCATATGAGATATTTAGGTGGATTTGAACCATATAATCTACAAATCTCTATTAAATCAAATAAATATGGTAAAAAACAAATAAATCAAACTCTTCAAGACTTTACAAATAGGCATAAAAAAGAATTTAATTACTCTCTTGAAGATCATCCAATTATTATTGAAATGATTTCTGTTGAAGGTATTGGTGTTACTCAAAAACCATTATTTGAAAAATCTAAATATAATAATAATATTGTTAACGCGTTAAAAGGTAATAGAGATGTTTATTTTGATTCTTTTGGTTTTCAAAATACTAAAATATATGATAGAAATAAATTATCTTTTGGAGCTGAAATTTCTGGACCTGCTGTTATTGAACAATTAGACTCTACTATTATTATACCTCCTGATAACCTTGCTGAAATAGATAAATATTCCAATATTATAGTTAATTTGAAGTGATTTAATTGAATAATAATACTAATCTTGATAAAATTACTTTAGAGGTATTACGTAATTCCTTTTCATCACTTGTTGATGAAATGGGAGTAACTTTATCTAGATCTGCTCTTTCTCTGATCATTACTGTTGGAAAAGATTATAGTGGTGCAGTTCTTACTAAAGAAGGTGATTTAGTTAAACAAGGTATTGAAGAAGGATTACCTGCTCATGTTGGCACTATCCCATTTACTACTAAACATATACTGAACTATTATAAAGACGATGTTTATGAAGGTGATATATTAATTACTAATGATCCATATGTTGGCACTCATTTACCTGACATAAGAATGGTTAAACCAATATTTTGGAATAATGAATATGTTGCAAATCTTGTTTTATGTTGTCACTGGGCTGATGTTGGTGGTTCAATGCCTGGTAGTTTTGTTTGTAATGCTTTAGATTCAATGACTGAAGGACTTGCTATTCCTCCAATTAAACTTATAGAAAAAGGAACATTACGAAAAGAAATTGAAAGATTAATTCTTAGAAATATTCGTCTACCTGAAATGGCACGTGGTGATATACGTGCTACCACTGCGGCATTATCTACTGGTGAAAAAAGATTCCATAGCATAATTAAAAAATATGGTGTTGAAACTGTTAAAAATATGTTTATCACTCATATTGAAGAAAATGAAAAAAACTTCAGACAAATTATTCATAATTTTCCTGATGGTCAATATGATTGGATTGATTATATAGACAAAGATCCTGGTATTGAGAATAGTGAAGAACCTATTAAAGTAGAATTAAATCTTACTATTAAAGATGATCAAGTAACTTATGATTATTCTAAATCTGGTGATCAGGCTAAAGGTGGAATAAATTGTGGTATAGCTGCTACATGGTCTGCAATAATAGTTGCTACAAAATCTTTATTTCCTGAAATTGATATGTGTCATGGAATAAATAACGCTATTAAAGTTATTACTAGAAAAGGCTCTATAATTGATGCCCAATGGCCTGCTCCTACTTGTGGTTGTGGTTCATGTTCATATCAAAAAGTTTTTGATACTGTTTTAGGATCATATTCCAAAATTATTCCTGATACTATAATGGCTGCTGGAGCTTGTGAAACTAATTTTATTTTATCTGGAAAAGATAATAGAATAAACTCAAGTGATTATATAATGTATTGTTGGACTGAAGGTGGTTATGGTGCTTTAAAAAATGTTGATAATCATTGTTTTATAAGCATGTATGCAAGTGGATCTAAAAATCAATGTGTTGAAGCATTTGAACAAGCATATCCTGTATTATGGGAAAGATTTGAGTTAATACCTGATTCTGGTGGAGCTGGTGAATCTCGTGGGGGTTTAGGTACCATTAGGCGTCATCGTTTAATTAATTCTGATGGTGTGATTTCTTCTGTCGGTGATAGAGAAAAATTTCCTACTTGGGGATTATATGGTGGTGGATATGGTTTAAATCAAGGATTTATTATTAATGCCAATACTTCTAAAGAAAATAATGTTGGTGTTTTTGTTACTGGATATAAAGTTAAAGAAGGAGATTTCTGGCATTTCTGGTCTGGTGGTGGTGGAGGATATGGAAATCCTCTTGATAGAGATGTAAATAAAGTTCTTGAAGATGTATTAGATGGTTATGTAACTATTGAAGGT
>CAXETO010000129.1:0-2318 GCA_963999255.1 uncultured archaeon
GTAATGTTAAATCAACCCTGTATTAGTGGATATATTGCTACAGGAGATTGTTTGGGTGCCTTTGTAAAAATTGGTCCTTTAATAGATGGCATGAGAAGAGCAATTGCTACTGGAATTATGGCTGGAGAAACCTTTGATTATGCAAGGAAAAATAAGGATTATTCCCTAAATTCTTTATCTAGATATAAAAAGTTACTACAACCTATTTACTCTGATATCAACAAATCTCGATTTGATAGTAAATTATTTGAAAATGAACTTGCTTATACTTTAACTCCAAAAATATTGTTTAATTTTGGTTCATATGATAAGATTAAATGTAAAATTCCTAAGGAGAATATTTCTAATCAGAATTCAATTACAAAAATTCAAAATAAAACTGGTATATTAGATTATGAAGAAGATTCGGATTATTCACATATTAAAATTAATCAAAAAAATTGTGATAGTACTGAAAATAAATCATGGGTTCCATTATGCCCAGTAAATTGTTATACTCTAGTTAATAATAAAGGAATTTTTGCCTCATTTAAGGATCTTTATCAGTATAATCTAAAATTAATTGCTGCAAAACAAACAACAAATGTTGAGAATGATGCAAAACAATTAACTCTTGAAGATATGACGAAATCTAAAGTTAGTTTTGATCACGTTGCTTGTGTTTCATGTGGAACTTGTGGTGTTATTGGTCCTAAATCTTCTATAATATTTAATCATGAACGTAGTGGTCATGGTGTAAAATTCAAATATGGATGAAAATATATAATAATCTAAATTTTTATTGTTATAAGTGAATATCTATGATTGAACATGATGTTATAATTATTGGTGGAGGACTTGCAGGATTAAGCGCTGGTATTGGTGCTAGTAAATCAAATATTGATATTGCAATTATATCTAAATTACATCCTATGAGATCACATTCTGTAGCTGCTGCAGGTGGTATTAATGCAGCTATTGCTGAAAATGATACTTGGGAAAGTCATGCTGAGGACACTGTTAAGGGTAGTGATTATCTTGCTGATCAAGATGTTGCAGAATTAATATGCAAAGAGGCTCCTGAATCAATTATTGAAATGGAGCATTTTGGAACGATTTTTAGTCGTCAAAAAAGTGGAAAATTAGCTAATAGACCTTTTGGTGGACATGGAAAACCTAGAGCTTATTTTGCAGGTGATAGAACAGGATTAGCGTTAATGCAAACTGCGTATGAACAAGTGTTAAAGCATAATGTTACTGTTTATGAAGAATGGATGGTTCTTGATTTAGTTATAGAAAATAATATTTGTTCTGGAGTTATTGCTTTAGAATTATCTACTGGTGCAATTCACGGAATAAGAGCTAAAGCTGTTATTTTTACTACTGGCTCTATAGGTCAAGTATATAAAAGAACTAGTAATGCTCTTGCGTGTACTGGTGATGGTATGGCAATTGCATATCGTAATGGTATACCACTAAAAGATATGGAATTTATTCAATTTCATCCTACCACATTATATGGTACAAATTTGTTGATAACTGAAGCCGCGCGAGGTGAAGGGGGTTATTTATTAAATAATAAAGGTGAGAGATTTATGAAACAATACGCTAAAGAAAAAATGGAATTAGCTCCTCGTGATATAACTTCAAGATCTATTATGTCTGAAATTGAGAAAGGTAATGGATTTGAAAATAAAGTAATACATTTATCTCTTACTCATTTAGATGCTGCGTATATTAAACTAAGATTGCCTGAAGTTGTAGAATTTTCAAAAACATTTGCTGGTGTTGATGCTACTAAAGAACCAATTCCAATTCAACCTGCTCAACATTATACTATGGGAGGTATATCTACTGATATCTCTGGATCAACTATTGTAAAAGGAGTTTATGCTGCGGGTGAATGTGGTTGTATAAGTTTACATGGTGCTAACAGATTAGGTGGTAATTCTTTACTTGAATGTCTTGTTTTTGGTAGGATTGCTGGTAATAATGCTAGTAATTTTGTTAGAGATCTATCTTTAAACACATTTACTGAAAATAAAATAAATCAATGGACTGATAAAATAAATCTTTTGTTGAAGAAGAATAATGGTGAAAGAACTTCTACAATTAGAAATGAAATGAAATTAGTAATGGATGAACAAGTTGGAGTTTTTAGAAATAACTCTGGATTAAATATTGCTTTAGATAAAATTAAAGAATTAAAAATTAGATATGATAACACATTTGTTGATGATAAATCAACTAATTTTAATTATGATTTACAAAGTAATATTGAATTAGGTTATATGTTAGATATTTCTGAGACTATTGTTTTGTCTGCAATAAATAGAAAA
>CAXETO010000130.1:0-2292 GCA_963999255.1 uncultured archaeon
TAAACCATTATTAGAACATAAATTAGATCATTTAATATCAAATAATTTAAATGATATTACAATAACAACATATTATTTAGCAAATCAAATTAAGTCATATATTAACAATATAAAAAATAACAGTAATATTAAGATCTATAAAGAGAAAAAACCACTTGGTACGGCGGGTGCATTAAAAACATTATATGATAATGATAATGAAACAATATTAATAGTTAGTGGCGATGGGATATCAGATTGTCAACTAGAACCAATGATTAAATTTCATAAGAATAAAGGATCAATATTTACAATTGGTATTAAGAAAGTTAGTAATTCAACACAATATGGATTAATAGATTTAGATTCTAATGAACAAATAACAAAATATATTGAAAAACCACATTTAAAAGAACAGATTCCAGGATATGTGAATTCTGGAATATATGTTATAGAAACTTCAATTCTAAAATATTTTAATAAAGATGTTAAAATAGATTTCAGTAAGAATATAATACCAAAATTAATGTCTTTAAGAGAAAATATTTACGGATATAAAATAAATGGTTTTTGGTGTGATATAGGTAGTCCAGCAGAATATATTTGGACACATAACCAAATATTAAGAAACAAAACAAAAATAAAAATTCCAGGTAAAGAAATTAAAAATGGAATATGGATTAGCGACAGTGCCAAAATAGGAAAAAATGTAACATTAAAAGGTCCAATATTAATTGGTGATAATACAGTAATAAAGGATAATGTTTCAATAGGCCCAATGGTAGTATTAGGTTCAAATAATGTAATTAATAGTAATTCAAAAATAATAAAATCAATTACATACAATATGGTAATAATAAACAAAAATTGTAGAATTTACGATTCAATTATAGGAGAAAAAGTTACAACAGGTCAGAATATTAATTTAGGAAGTAGAAATATAATACAGGATTATACTAGAATTAATAACAACATAAGTTAAAAATTATAGATTAAGAGCTAAATTAATTACTTCAGAACCGTATAATTTACCTAGTTTACCATTAACAACAGCTCGTTCAGAGAAAGTTACTGTATTATCTGCAGAAATATTTTTTCCAGATATTAGTAATGGAACAGGATCAGAAGTATGCGCTTCACTAATACAAGGTGTTGCATGATCACTACCAACTATAATTCTAATATCATTAAACTTATTATTTTCAGTAAATGTTTTGAAAAATCGTTTATCTATGTCCTCAATTATTTTTTTCTTAGATAATACTTCACCATCATGACCAGCTTCATCAGGACCTTTTAGATGTACATAAACAAAATCATATTTCTCTAGTAAATCAAGAGATTTAAGCGCCTTATTTTCATAATCAAATAGATTATTTGTAAAGAAAGAATCCATATTTAATAATTGAGCTATACCTTTTTCAACAGGCAAATCAACAATACAAGAAAATTTCAAGTTATATTTTTGATTAATTGTAACAATATTTGGGAATTTAGTCCCAGCGTCACGTAGTAATAAACAATTAGCCTCAAATTTATCTAGTTTTCTTCTGTTAATATTAACAGGATGATTGAAAAGAAGTTTACTAGATTTGATACAAAACTCATTTACTATTTTTGAAGATATAATAGTGTTAACATTATTATCTAACGGTTTACACTCAGGTAATTTCATTCCTGGAGATAATTTTTTAGCTACACCAAATCCAAAGAATTTATCTACAGCAGGATCAGTATTACTGATATTAGAAGAAAAATCACCATTATTTCTTTTAAACACTATAGTTCCCCGATGAGCTTCAGTATTTTTCATAATAAATGAACAAGTTGAATCAGTAAGTTTAACATTTTTATTTATATCATTTACTATAATATTAGCTTCATCATCACTAAGATTTCTACCAGCACGTCTATCAATAACATAGTTATTTGAATCAATAGTAGCAAAATTTAATCTAAAAGCTAAATCTCCTTCATTAAAATTAACTCCACTTCCAATAGATTCTATTACACCACGACCAACATATTCATTACCAAATTCATAACCTAACATACTAAATACTCCAACATCAGATTCAGGAGGAAAGTTACCCTTAACAGGAGTTACTAGACCAGTTACACCTTTTTGAACAAGATTATTAAGAATAGGAGTATCAGCTACTTCAAGAGGAGTTTGATTATTTAACTTTGGATGAGGAGTATCACCAAGACCATCAAGTAGAACATAAAGAAATTTCATAAAATAGATATGATATTAGTAATTTATATAATTTTACTATACACTAGGTACAAATATATAATATCATAAAGCAA
>CAXETO010000131.1:0-2285 GCA_963999255.1 uncultured archaeon
AGAAATGATTTTGTTAATTTTGCTAAAGAAACTTTTGATATTACTGTTACAGCTGTTGATAATCCAAAAGAGGCTGTTGAAAATGTTGATATTGTTTGTTGTAGTACTCCATCAAGAGAATCAATAGTTATGCGTGATTGGGTTTCACCTGGAACACATATTAATGCTTTTGGAGCTGATGGTCATGGGAAACAAGAATTAGATCATAATTTAATAGCTAATTCTAAAATTGTTGTTGATAGTCTTAATCAATGTAAAATAGGTGGTGAAATTGAGCTTCCGATTAAAAATGGTTTAATTACTGATTCTGACGTTCATGCTTCTCTTGGAGAAATAATTAATGGAGATAAAATAGGACGAGAAAATGATGATGAGATCACTATTATGGATTCTACTGGACTAAATGCTCAAGATATTGTTTGTTGTTATAGAACATATGAAAAAGCTGTTGCTAAAGGTGTTGGCACTACTCTTAATTGTTTCTAAATAAATTAAATTTCTTGTGATTTATTGTGGTTAAAAATTGGGATACTAACCAAATTCCTGAAAGTAAATTAAATGAAGCTAGAAATCTAGTTGAAGAGTTAACAAATTCTCTGAAACCATTTGCTCAAGAAGTTGAAGATGGTAATTATGCTAATAGTGTTTTTGATGGTGTTTTTCCAATTGAAGGAATTAAATTTGTTCGTTTTAATCACTATCATCTACTCATGAATGATTCTGCGAATCTTAATTATTATGTTACTAAAGCTAGATCTGAATTAGAAATGGAATTTTTTCATTATATGGCTGCTGAAGAAATGAATCATGTTAATGGTTTGTTTCTATTAACTGATGCTATGGGTATATCGAGAAAAGATTTAATGTCTTCTTATCCTAATTCAATGTGTTTATTTCGTACAAATTATTTCTCTAGATTGGCATTATATGGTACTCCTGGTGAAATTGCTCTAGGTATTCTACTTAATTTTCCAGTATGGGCTGCAGGTGTACGTAAAGAAAGTGCAGGACTGAAAAAACATTATGGTTTTGGAAAACCAGTTAAAGGAACTGATAAAATAGATACTGATATCTTAGATAGATTTCTATCTGCTACTGATGAAGAAACTTCTGGATTTAATGAAAAAGCTATAAAAATTATTGCTCGAGACTTACAAGATAATAGTAGTAAAACTAAGTTATCTCTAGTTGCTAAATGGGCTGTTGAAACAGAGAAATTAGTTTGGGATAATTATTATGCTCAAGGACTTAAATATGCTAAAAATAAGTGATATGAACTATGACTAATTTACATCCAAATTTTAAGTATGCTGATAGTTTTACTCAAAAATTAGAAAAACAAATTCAACCTAATGTTCAAGAAGTGAAAAACGGTAAATTTGTAACTGAAATATTAGATGGTACTTTTCCTCTTGAAGGAATTAAATTTTGGATTGAACAAACTTATCATCTTGTTATGAATGATATGGGTAACTTATCATTATATGTTACTAAAGCTAGAAATCTAAAAGAATTAGACTTCTTTCTTTTTATGACTATTGCTGAAAAAATGATGTTAGAATCACATTATCTTCTTTTAAAAGCAGCTAATATTTCTAATGATAGATTAGCTAATTCTCAACCTGCTTTAGAGTGTTCTTATAGAACTAATTATTTCTCAAAATTAGCAATTACTGCAAAACCTGGTGAAATTGCTCTAGGTATTCTACTTAATTTTCCAGTATGGGCTGCAGGTGCTAGAGCTTTAAGTAAAGGTCTTAAAAAAAATTATGGATTTGGTAAAGCAACTACTGATACGGATAAAATAGATACTGATGTTCTTGATAGATTTTCTAAAGCGACTCGTGGATTTCAAATACAGGCGATAGATATAATTGCAGCTGATTTAAATGAAAAAACAGAGGAAAGCATGGCTCATGTTGGAAATCTAGCTGTTGATTATGAAACATTAGTATGGAAAAATTATTATGAGAAAGGAATTGAATTACAATAATATAGTAATAAATAAAAATCAATTAATGTATTTATAATGTGATAAAAACTATGAGTTCAAAAATAATACTTGAGAGAAATGTACCTGTTAAAATGCGTGACGGTATAATATTATATGCTGATATATATAGACCAGATAAAGAAGGAAAATTTCCTACAATAATGCAAAGATTACCCTATGATAAACAATCTATAGCTGTTGTAGGCATGTTTTTAAATCCAACACGTGCTGTAGAAGCTGGATATGTTGTTATTGCTCAAGATGTAAGAGGTAGATATGCTTCTGAAGGTGA
>CAXETO010000132.1:0-2277 GCA_963999255.1 uncultured archaeon
ATAAAACAAATATTCAAGATAAATTAATACTCAAAGTATATAATTATTAGATACATATACAATATAATAAAAAATGAATAAAAGATACATAGTAACAAATATTGATCCTATTATAAAAAATGAAGATGTAATCATAACTTTAACAGATCTTGAGAAAGTAAATAAAAAAAATATGAGAGTCTATTCTAAAGCTAATAACGAAAATAATATAGATATAAAAAAGAACTTAAGAAAAGGATTTCATATAAACAAAGGAGACAGATTACCTAGTAAAGAATATTTTAAATACAATAATATTTCAGATACATTAATAGAAGAAAACAATGATTTACTAAAAGTAAATAGTAGACTACCAAATCCATTAAAAACTTCTAGAACATTGGATATTAATTCAAAACTTGATGTAAATTTAACAGATTTTATGATTAATAAAATAGAAAAAATATCAAATAGTATATCAAAATCATTAATTGATTTACCAATTATAAGAATAAAGATATCTATAGAAGAATTTAAGATGAAGAAAATTAGAGTTGGCGATAGATTATTATTAGATATTAATCAATATAGTATAGCTGATTAAGATAAGAGTTAATGTTTTAATTTAGATATTAATATAAAAATACCACAATACATACATAAAAAAGATAAGATATAGAATAACGTAGAAATAATTGTCATTATAGTAGAAATATATGTTAAATATAGAATCACAACTCCCATAGTAATCAGAAATAAACTTAATATTTTTACCATTAGATTCAAGAAATTAATATTTTTAATTGATAACATTAATTAAAATCAAATCATTACATGCTTTTAACCATTTCAAGTTTATCTGGAAGATATTTATCAGTAATTTCTGTAAGCCCATATTTAGAAAACGCTTCAAGTTCACTCTTTTTTTTATGTTTAAGATATAAATTCAATTCTCTTTGCCATATACCACCAACATAACGTGGATCTCTTTTCAATTCTGTAGCTCTTTTAATATCATATTCAGTCATAGGATCAGTAGGAAGTTTATATTTAAGAATATCTGTGGCCCAAACTCCTATCCATTTACCAGTAGGAACAGTGAGTTCTCGTAGATGTGCAGAACCAGCAGAACCAGAAATAATTACCATAGCAATATGTTCACCATAAACATCACCATCTGTCATTATATAAACAGGGAGATTTAGTTCTGTACTTAAACGTTTTAACATATATCTAGTAGAACGAGGAGGTTGACCAGCAGTATCAATTAATATCGCGTTATATCGTTGATGAATTTTTTCTTCAACAAATCTTGTGAATATACCGCCTTTTTCAACAGCTAAAACCATTTCAGCAGAAGTATCAACAAATTTGGCTGTACTTAAACTTGGTCCTATTAAATATCCGTCAGGATGTGAATTTAAATTCAATTGTCTTCCTTCGTACCCAGGAACAGTATATTCAATAGTTAAATCACCGAGTATAGCACTACGTTCTTCAGGATAAACATTAAAATATCCACGATCACGAGATAGTAATGTTTCTAGATCAGAGATAATTGAATCAGATTCAGGTTGATCACGAAATTCCATGTTATATGCTTGGGCAGAGTAATACACATCTCTTAGCGTACTAGTTTTACCTTCCCTAACTAAAGTATTAACAAAATGTGCTAACCAGACTAATTGTGTAAATGGTCTAATATGTTTAATATTGTTAGCTGATCTACGTACTGAGAGTTCTCCAAGAACATATTGTTTAAATTCATCACTATAAACAATATTTCTAACTGAACGGCTAGGGAAAAGCAGTTCAGGGTATCTAGATTGATCGAGTGAATCATAAACTGTTTTACCAATTTCACGCAATAATTTTGAAATTAACGCCTTTCTTTCTTTACTTGTATTCTTCGATGGTTGTTTGTTGTTCAACATTCTCACTTGTGTTTATTTTATTATTATTTTCTTCATCACTATTTAATTTATCTTTAGTGTTTAATAGTGATTTATAATTAGGTTCTTGATCAGCACCAATCAGATCAGTAGAAAATCTAGCAATTAGAGGTAAATATTTAGAGTAAATATTTTGTTTACGTTGAATCATCTCTAAAGAACCTTTTTTAGATAAATAATATGATAGCTTACGTAATACTTCTTTAACACCATTTTTTAATTCTTTCTCAATTTCTGGTCTATCAGAAATGTATTCTTTTCCAACAGTTTTATATGGAATTTTGGTTGAACATATATGAGTAATAATAGACAACGGAGCATCCTGTGGAATACGATATTGTTTCCA
>CAXETO010000133.1:0-2235 GCA_963999255.1 uncultured archaeon
ACTTCTTACTGCTTTCTATAGCTTCCGTATGTTAGGACTAGTATTTTACGGTGATAAAAGTAATCATATTAAAACAATGGAAACATCTGGACATCATCCACATGAAGCTCCTAAAGTCATGTGGTTGCCATATGCTATACTATCAATTCTTACTGTAATTATTGGTATATTCGGACTAGCTTTTGAAGAATCATTACGACATATAATATCTGGATACCTTCATCATAACTTCTCTAACATACATATATCTCATGAACATCATCTTAATACCTACTCTTTAGTGTTATCTGTATTCTTTGTAGCAGTTGGTAGTACTCTTGGATATTTATCATATATTTCTAGAAAAATTGATTATAATATAGTTCAAAATAACTTGGTTTTGTCAAATCTACATAAATTTTTGTACAATCGTTGGTATCTAAATTTCATTCAATATTTCATCTTTGTTAGTGGAATTAAATATGTAAGTAATAAAATCTATAAATTTATTGAACATGGTTTTATAGATAAATGGAGCGACACATCAGCTATTGGAACAATATTATTCTCAAAATTTGCTGGCAAATTTGATAAAGAAGTTGTTGATGGAGTTGTTAATGGTACTAAAAGTGAAGGGGAAAAAAGTAGTATGAGATTAAGAAAAATTCAAACTGGTATGACTAGCGATTATGTTTTTGGTTTTGCTCTAGGCGGTATTCTGCTTATATTATTTATGATCTTTATGTTGTGATGTGATTAGATGACATTCCCAATTATCTCTTTTATTATTTTCTTACCAATATTATTTGGTTTCCTATTTATTGGATTAGGAAATAAATATTCTACCATTGTTAAATATATTTCTCTATTAATTTCTGTTGTTATTTTTCTTATAACCTTTCTACTTTACTTCAATATGCTTACAGAAAAACTTGGTGGATCTTACAGTTTTGTTGAGGGGCCTATTCATTTTATTCCTAATCTGGCTGGAATAGATTATTATGTTGGTATCGATGGTCTAAGTGGACCTATGATATTACTAACTTCTATAATTTCTATATTAGTAATTCTAGGCTCTTGGGATTTAGTTCATAAAAGTCAATCTACCTACTATGGTTTTCTATTATTATTCATTGGCGCACTAATTGGTGTTTTTGCATCCATAAATCTATTAATGTTCTTTATTTTCTGGGAATTAGTTCTTATTCCTATGTTCCTGTTCATCGGTATATGGGGCGGATCTAATAAAAAATATGCTGCAATGAAATTTCTAATTTATACTCATGTTGGTGGTATGATCATGTTGATTGGTATTATTGGATTATATATATTCTCCGGTTTACATACTCTAAACATTAATGAATTGGTTAATAATGTGCCAATCTGGCTTCAACTTTATGTTTCTATTACTATGATTATAGGATTTGGTTTTAAACTTCCAATGTTTCCATTTCATACCTGGTTACCTGATGCACATGTTGAAGCGCCCGCTCCAATAAGTGTATTTCTTGCTGCTTTACTTCTAAAAATGGGTGCTTATGGATTCCTTAGAATTAATTTACAATTACTTTATGATGTATCACTTGAATATGCTTGGGTTTATATGAGTCTTGGAATAATTACTATGTTCTATGGCGCAATAGTTGCATTAAAACAATCAGATCTTAAACGTATGATTGCTATGACCTCTATTAGTCATATGGGATTTGTATTACTTGGAGCGTTTAGTGGTAATTCATTTGGTATTTCTGGCGCTGTATTTCAAATGTTCAGCCATGGTCTAGCTGTAGGATTATTATTTATGTTGACTGGATATATCCACGAAAACGCAGGTACTAGAATAATCTCCAATCTTAAAGGATTAAAAATTACAATGCCTAGAACTTCTGTATTATTTATATGTGGTGCGTTAGCTGCTATGGGTGCTCCAATATTTAGTAATTTTCTAAGTGAATTTATGGTAATAGTTGGCGCAATCTCTGTTGATATACGTTATGCTCTAGTGATGTTGATACCAATTATTGTAGTTGGTTATTTCTTATGGACTATTAAACGTTCTATATTCTCTGAAACTACTGAAACTAAAAAACGTGATCTAACTACATTTTCAACTATTCATCTATTATTATATCTTGTACCTTTAGTTGTAACATTGATTGCTCCATGGATAATCTTGGATCCAGTTTTATCATTTATTGAAACTTATAATTTGGTGGGATAATAAAATGGATTTACTTTTAATTCTTATTATATTGT
>CAXETO010000134.1:0-2226 GCA_963999255.1 uncultured archaeon
AAGTTGCAGAAAGAGAAGAAGCAAATAAAGTAGAAGAAAAACATGTTAGAATTGCTGTTCAAAGGATAGAAAGGGATAGAAATTATGACGCATTAATATCTTTACCACTTCAACAAAAAATAATTTTAATTTCTATATTAAAATCAAATTCTAATTGTACAACAGGAGATGTATATCAGAACTATAGAGATATTTGTAAGAAAATTGGTATAGAAATATTAACACAGAGAAGAATAAGTAGTATATTAAGTGAATTAGATTTACTTGGTTTAATAACAGCAAATATTGTAAATCATGGAAGATATGGTCGAACTAAAAAAATAAGGAATTTAGTTTCTTCACAAATAATTAGAGAAGCATTTAAAGAAGATCAAACTTTATCTAATTTATTATAGAACTATTATTATATTTAAAATTTTTTGTAAAGACTTCAAGTGTTGATAAGTTAACTATTGGTACAATACCTGATACTGGATCAATACCCATCTTTTTTTGAAATGGTGTTTGAGATTGCCAAGTTCCAGAATTTAAAATTAATGTACCTCTATAATTTTCTGAATCAATTACATGAATATGACCTGAATGAAAAATATCTGGAACATTAGATATAACTAAGTTATCTTCTTTAGCTGGTAATAATGAGGATCTTTCTCCATAAACTGGAGATAAATGCCTAGATCTTAACAATAGTTTCATAGCTAATGATGGTCTATTAAATGAAAATCTAGGTGTTTTTGCTATTACATCATCTAAGCTTCTACCATGGTAAACCAGTACATTTACACCATGTAAACGAACATAAGCCGGATTACCTAATATACTTACATTTTCCATACAATATAATTCATTTGCATATTTTTTTGGTATAGGTGGTTGTGGCAGAGATTGAATTACAGGATCATGATTTCCTGGTATAATTAAAATTTCTATTGAATTTGGTATAAATTTTAAGAGTTCACTTAACTTATTATATTGATTTATTAAATTTAATTCTATTAGATCCTGTTCTTGACCAGGATAAACTCCAATACCATCAATAGCATCCCCTGCAATAACCAAATATTTTATTCTATTAATTATATTATTATCTTTCTCTTTACTATTTAACCAATTAACAAAAGACATAAATTCCTTTTCTAAAAAATTTCTACTTCCAATATGTAAATCAGAAGTAAATACTGCATAAACTTTCTTATTAGATAAAGTTGGTTTATGTTCAGGTATATCTGGTAAAGTTATTGCCTTTAGTATAGCTGTTCCAAGCTTACTAAACTCAAAATCAATAATAACAAAACTATCAAGAAGAATTTCATTTAGTTCCTTAATTAAACGATGATCAAAAGATAATACATCTATAATTCCTGTTCCATCATCAATTGTAATTAATACATTTTTATTTTTACTTCTTTTTTCCATTACTAAACCAGCTATTCTTTTTATTCCCTTTTTAGTATCAATTTTTATTGATGATATATTACTAATATTATGAAAGTTAGGTCTAGAGCGAGTTATTTCTAATAGTTTATTATAACGACTTTTAAATAATTTTTGAAAACCTGGTAATCCATTAATAGATTCAAAATTTTCACCTACATTACTTATTATTTCTACCATAGTATCAATTTTTAAATTAGATAAACTAACATCTTCCTTAACTTTAGGTAATAAAAAAGTATCTATATCATATTTAGTAATATTCTTTTTCTTATTATTTTTTATTTTATAATTTATAATATTATTTATTATATTATCTATATTTTTATTATCATTAAAATTCTTAATTAAATTAAAAGCATCAGGATCTAATTGAAATCCTTTATCAATTATATTTTTTATTATAGTAATATCATTTAATTCCATTATTAATCATACTTTTATTATAGTTAGTTATTTTTTCTTTAATTATTAATTAAATTGCATTATTTAAAAGCTCTAAAGAACCTTTTTCTTATTAGAATTAATCTTTATATTCTTTTTTAATTTCTAAAATCCTAAATAGTATAAATTTTAAATTATTAAAAACACTTTTATTTTAAATAACCAATTTAACAATAATAATTATTAAATTTTAGGAAATAAGTTTTAATCTTTTTTTAAAAGTTAGTATAATAGTAAAATTATATTTAATTAATTTATAATAAATAATATAATTAGTAATTAAAAATACTTACAGACGCCGGGGGTAGGATTTGAACCCACGTGTCCCGAAGGGACAACCGCTTACTA
>CAXETO010000135.1:0-2215 GCA_963999255.1 uncultured archaeon
ATAGTATAAGAAATTCTGGTATGACTAATGATTATAACGTTTTATTGAATGCTGCAAAATTATGTGAAAAATTGGGATATGATGTTATTTGGGTATCTGAACGCCTCTTACCTACTGATAATTGGAAAAAATTCTTTGCTAATTCTATTTATGATCCTCTTATAGCTCTATCTACTTTTGCTTTAATTACAAAAAAAATTAAGTTAGGAACTTCTGTTTTAAATCCATTTAGACATCCGTTAATTACTGGACGTATGTTGACTACTTTAGATCATGTTAGTAATGGTAGATTAATTGTTGGTCTTGGTATTGGTTGGAGAAAAATTGAGTTGGATTCTATGGGAATAAATTTCCAACAAAGAGGAAAAATACTTGATGAACAATTAGATATTTTAAAATTATTGTGGACTACTAAAAAAATAAATTTTAACGGTAAATTCTATGATTTAAATAATATAGCTTCAAATGAAACATCAATTCAGAAACCACATCCTCCAATTTGGATAGGGGGAAATTCAATTAAGGCTATTAATAGATCATGTGAAAAAGGAAGTGGATGGATACCTTCTTCAATTAAATTAAAAGAATATATTAAATCAATTGATTACATTGATTCAAATATGTCTTCAAGACCTAATTTAGGTTTAGATGTAAATGTTTTATTTAACTATGAATCAAAACATAGAGATTATTTTTCTAGTTACAATAATATGACTGATGTGGAAGAAAGATGTGCTATTGGTTCTCCTTCTGATGTAATTAATTATATATCTGAATTTATTGATATTGGTGTTAAATATTTTGTTTTTCGTCCTTTTCCAGGTGAAGATATTGATACTATGAAAACTATTGCTAAAGAAATTTTACCTAAATTAAAATAGAATTATATTTATTTCATTTAATTTATTTGTTAGCTGCTTGCTATTCCCTCTATCTCTATCATTAATTCTGGTAATGCTAAAGCTGTTACTTCTACTAGAGTCATAGCTGCAAAATCTTTTTTAATAAATTGACTTCTAATTTTAGTAAGTTTTTCTCTATCTTTCATATCAGTTAAATAAATATTTAATTTTACTATATTACTAAAATTCAATTTCTGTGATACTAAAATCTTTTCTATATTCTGGAATGTTAGTATTGCTTGTTCTTCAAAATTCTTTCCTATTTCCCCTTTGATATTGATTCCTGCTTGTCCAGCTATAAATAAATAGTTTTTAGCTTGTGACCTTATTACATGTGAATATTCTCCTACAGGTTTCATAATACTTTCTGGATTGTATCTTTTTCTCCAACGCAATTTTTTTGATAAAGTCCAAAAGACTATAATTGGTATAATGATAAAAAGAATCATAAAAAATGTTATTTGTGCTAATATTTCCAATGTTTTAATTATAATATTTAATCTGGCAATACTTAAATATTTACAAAGTGAATTTCAATCGTGATAGATTATCTCTATATTTCTACTATTCTGACAACTAATTCATTATTTTCTCTAATACTTAACTTAGTAACTCTGCTTGGAAATTCTGCGTTCTATGTAATTCTCATTTCTCTTATTTACTGGTTTTCTGATAGAAAATTCGGTAAATTTCTTTTTATAACACTAGGATTTAGTGCGTTATTTGTCTCTATAACAAAAATTATATTTCTTGATTCTAGACCCTATTGGTTTGATAATAATATTTTACTATCTACTTCAAACAGTTCTTTTGGCTTACCTTCTGGACACGCTCTCATTTCTCTCGTTATATTAAGTCTATTATTCTTAAACACTAGAAAACTATATTTCAAATTAATTTGTTTGTTATTAATTCCTGCTATTGGGTTATCTAGAATCTATCTTGGTGTTCACTATCCGTATCAAATTATATTTGGTTGGTTATTTGGAATTATAATTCTCTATCTAATATTCTCTTCTCGTTTACCTATAACTAAATGGTGGAATAAGATGAATTTTAAATATCAACTTTCTTTACTAGCATCTTTTTCATTCTTCATCATTATTTTTTGTATAATGCTTGTGAATTATTATGAAACATTATTAATTTCTAATTCTGCTGAAACTGTCTATAATGTTAAAGCATTAAATATTCTGTCTGTTAATACAATTTTCTTTCCTCTTGGATTCTTATCTGGAATAATAATAAGTGAAATTTTATATAAATATTCTAAAATATCTGATTTTTCTTATACTAAAATTCATGTACTGATA
>CAXETO010000136.1:0-2186 GCA_963999255.1 uncultured archaeon
AAAAGGAGTTTCACCTCGTTCAGCAAATTGTAGATAACGATAGAGATTAAAGAACAATGATTTTGATGGATTAATAGAAAGATAATCTTTTATTTTTTGACTTAAAGATATTATGGATAGACCTGGAGGAGCCGCTAAACATTTTTGACTAGCAGTTATACAAAAATCTATATTCCAATCATCTACTTTAACATCATCACCACCTAGATTAGATATTGAATCAACAACAAAAAACGCATCGTATTTTGAACATAATTTTCCAGCTTCTTCAAGCCATCTAACAGTAGTTCCAATAGAACTTTCATTATATACTACGAATAGCGCTTTAACTTGATCAAATTCTTCAAACGCTTTTTTAACATCATCAATATTAGGGACATTACCAGGTTCCGCTATGACTTTTTTAACATTAGCACCATAACTAGTTAGATAATCACCCCATCTATGACCAAATTCACCAAAAGATGGTACAATTACATTATCACCAGGTTTAATTAGATTAGTAACAGATGATTCCCATCCACCAGTTCCAGAACAAGTTAAGGTAATTATTTCATTACTAGTTTGAAATATTTTTTGGGCTTTATTTTTAACATCTTCAAAAAGTAATTTTGCAGATGAACTTCTATGATTAATTAATGGTTTAATCATAGCATTTGTAACTCTATCAGATACATTAGTTGGACCTGGGAGCATAATTAATTTTCTATCAGTATCTAAGTTCATATAAACATCACAATTAATATAGGATATACAATATTAATGAATATTAAAACTTAACTAGTATAATATAATAACAAATTAAGATTTCAGATATTTAAATTCAGGATATAACTCATTGTGAATATCAGATTCAGAATATTTATCAATAATTTGATTAAATAGTTTTTCATAATTCATTTTGGATAATAGTTTAGTGACAGGTAGTGGAGTAATTATTTTCCAATCAGGACATGAAGTTTTTTTAATATGAGCAAATAATCTTCCTCTTATTTCAGTAGCAGAATATATATTTCTATTAAAAAGAGCGATTTTTTTTATTGGAATACTGTGATTTTTAAATATTCTCAATGTTAGAGAATCATTAGAGAATGCGACATCAAAATTTACTACTGTTTTTTTAATACTAGAAAGCCATAATTCATCATCATTAAAATCATCAACAGGTTTAAGTTCATATTTACTTTGATCAACACCATAATAATTTAGAGTATTTGTTATCATAGACATTCTTTCTTTAACACTAAATGGATTTTTTAACTCGCACGATTTATTTGCACTACCTATAATAATAATTAACGCATCATAATTTTTAAGAATATTTTGGACAGCGTTTAAATGTCCAAAATGGAATGGTTGAAATCTACCGACTAGTAATGCAATTGTCATTTCTATTAATTAATATAGTTTATAAAAATTAAATATAAATGAATCTTAAATAAATAAAAATGAATAAGATAATATTTGATAAATTAGCTAAATCTAAATTTAGATCAAGATTTAAGTTAAAAGAAAAAGAGTATAATTATGTTATAACAAAAACTATAGAAATAATTAGACAACAAGCTACTGATTTTATAAATAAGCGTTTAGCAGATAAATATCCAAAAAATGATGGGAAACAAACACCTATGAAAAATCATCCAGTGTTTATTGCTCAACACGCTACAGCTACATGTTGTAGAACATGTTTATTTAAATGGCACAGAATATCAAAGAATAAAGTTTTGAGTAAAATAGAAATTGATTATATAGTTAACATAATAGTTATTTGGATAGAAAAACAAGTAGGTTTTTACAATAATAAAGTAAATAAATAATATTTTATAATAGAAATATATTTAGAATTGAATACCTTCTTTGACATAATCACTACGAAATATGTAAATCTTATAAGTTATAGAAAATCAGGTAAACCTGTTTCTACTCCAGTACTAATTATTCAGAATAATAACTATGGAATAATAAGAACTTTCAGTAGTAGTGGAAAAGCAAGACGTATAAAAAATAATTCTGAAGTAAAATTATCACCTTGTAATATAACCGGTAAAATTCTAGGAAATGAGATAAATGCGATAGCAAGAATACTAGATTCAAGTAATATGGAATTAATGAGAAGAATTGAAGAATTGTTTAAAAATATTGGAATAAATAAAAAATCTAATATTTTAGATACTTGTGTTGGT
>CAXETO010000137.1:0-2095 GCA_963999255.1 uncultured archaeon
CACCATTACTTCCGGATATAAAATTTTCACCGTTTGGAAAAGAAGATAGACTAGAAGAATTAATTACTGAAAGGACAGCTGCAATACTTTTAGAACCAATACAAGGTGAAAGTGGAATACATGTAGCACCAAAAGAATTTCTAAACAAAGTAAGACAAATCTGTAATAAAAAAAATATACTAATGATATGTGATGAAATCCAATCAGGATTTGGTAGAACAGGAAAGATGTGGGCATTCCAACACTGGAATATAATACCAGACATAATATGTACTGCTAAAGGATTAGGAGGTGGATTACCAATATCCGCAACAATTGGAAAAGAAGAAATAATGAATTGTTTAGGAATAGGTGATCATTCAAGTACTTTTAGTGGAAACCCATTATCCTGTGCAGCAGGTAATGCAACTATAGAATATATGACAAAGAATAATCTTATAGAAAACGCAAAAAAGAAAGGAGAATTATTTAAAACTGAATTAAATAAATTAAAAAATAATCATAAATCAATAAGAGAAATTAGAGGAATGGGATTAATGTTAGCAATAGAAATGAAATTTGACATTAGAGAGATATTACTCCAAGCCTTAGAAAATGGAGTGATTTTATTATATTCAGGTAAAAACAACATAAGATTGTTACCGCCTTTAACTATTACAAATGAACAGATAATTAAAGTATGTAAGATAATTGATAAAATTTTAACAGATTTAGAAGAATAAAAACCATAATTAAAGATTATTTGAACTAATAAAAAATAATATTTATATTAAAATTCACGATTATTTATCTTGCTTGATAAATTGGATAAAATAGATAAACAAATAATAGATATTTTAAAAGAAGATTCATCTACATCAGTAACTTCGATAAAAAAGAAAATTAAATTATCTGAAACAGCAATCAGAAACAGAATTTTGACTTTAAAACAAAATGGTGTCATTAAAAAATTCACTATAGAGATAAATCAGGAACAAAAATCTAAAGCAATTACATTAATATCAGTAAACCCATCATCTTTAGCTCCAAAAATAGCTGAACTGCTAAAATCAATTAACGGTGTTGAAATAATATATGAAATAACTGGACAATATGACATAATTGCTATTCTATCTGCGGATAATATAAATGAAGTTAATAGTTGCATAGACGAAATAAGAACTATTGATGGAGTGGCAGATTCAAATACTATAATAATTTTAAGAGAATTACACTAAGAATATAGCGTTAATTAGTGTAAAAATTTATATATATAGTGTTTTTCACTAATACTTTAGTGTATAAAATAATATGTTAGATTTAAAAAACACAAATAAATTTGCAGAAGAATATAATTTAGATAAAAAAAGAATAGAGAACATATCAATTCTAGATTCTACGCTACGAGAAGGAGAACAATCACCTGGAATATATTTCACATTAAGACAAAGAATACAATTAGCATGGATGTTAGATTATTTTGGAGTTAATGCAATAGAAATTAGTCCAATAATATCAAATGAACATGAAGAATCATGTAAGAAAATTTTAAAAGCAGGGTTAAACGCCACAATTGTATTACATAATAGAGCTTTAAAAGAAGATATAGACATAGCGTTAAGATGTAATGCAGATTACATAGCAATGTATCACTCAGTATCAGATATTCATTTAAAATATAAACTAAGAACCACAAGAGAAAAAACATTAGAAAGATCAATAGAAGCAATAGAATATGCAAAAAGTCATGGATTAAAACTTAGATTCACGATGGAAGATGCAAGTAGAGCAGATCCTGAATTTTTAAAAGTCATGTGTGAACAAGCAGCAAAATTAAAAGTAGATAGAATAAGTATACCAGATACATTAGGAGTTTTAAGACCAAATGGAATGTATAATTTAATAAAATTAGTAAAACAATGGATAAAAACACCAATTGATTTACATTGTCATAACGATTTAGGATTAGCGCTGGCCAATAGTTTAGCAGGTTTAGAAGCTGGAGCTAGTCAGATACATACAACAATAAATGGTGTTGGAGAAAGAGTGGGAATAACATCATTAGCTGAAATAATATTAACATTAAAATTATTGTATAAATCAAAAATCAAAGTTA
>CAXETO010000138.1:0-2093 GCA_963999255.1 uncultured archaeon
AAAAATAAAAATGAGATTAAAAATGATATTAATAGTTTAAATGTAGAGCGCAATATTTTATTAAATAAAATAGATACTATTAAATTACAATTAGAAGAATTAAGAAATGCTGAAATAAGCAAGAAAGATTATGATAGCTGTATTGAAGAATTAAATCAGATAGCTCATGGTGCAATAAAAGTTAATGGTAGAATTACAACACTTAAAGAGAAAATAAAATTACTTGAGCGGGATGTTTTTGAATCACTTCAGAATATAGAAAAATATAATAAGAATAAACAGAAAATCAATGAAAATAAAGAAATCGACAAACAGATTGATGGCGTTCTTAAAACAATAGATAAACTTTTTTTTGATAAAAAAAATAAAGATAAAGAATATCAGAAGATAATAAGCAGTCTTGCTGTGTTAGAAAATGAAGAAAGTAGTACTAAAAAAGATATTAATAATTTAATTAAATGTGAGCAGAAAATTCATGATTATGATTATTATCTTATGGCTGTCAATAGAGATGGCATTCCTTATGAGTTGGTTTCTAGAACCATTCCTATAATTGAAGCTGAAGTTAATGAAGTATTAAGTAATATGTTGGTTAATTTTACTATTAAAATAGAGATGAGTGGCAAAAATATTGATATCTATATTCACGATGGAAAAGATTATTGGAATTTGGAATTGGCTAGTGGAATGGAGAAATTTGTAAGTAATTTAGCTATGAGAATTGGACTTATTAATGTTTCAACTTTGCCAAGACCAAATTTTTTATGTATAGATGAAGGATTTGGTTCTCTTGATAGCGAATCGCTTAATAGCATTGAAAGTGTATTCAGCTATTTAAAGCTTCAGTTTGATTTTGTTTTAATCATTACGCATTTAGATGTAATTAAAGATTATATGGACAAATTGATTACAATTAAAAAAACTAAGAGTGGTTTTAGTCAAATTGAGTTTGTATAGAAGAAATTAGATGTAAATCTTCTCTAGTTTTTGGTTTATTAGTACCAATATTTATCCTCATATATTCAGTTAGCATTCTTGTTATGTTTGCTGAAACACTCAAATTAATATAATCACTATATTCAATTAATTTATTATCTAAATCTGCTGGAATTGAAAATGTTCTAAGTTTGCATTTTTTATTTTTTGGCATATCATTTATAAATATATAATTTTATAATTTTTTTTACTTATTGTTATTTAACTTAAATAATAATGAGCATAATAAGAAACAGTATTTGTATTTGATTTATATTTATATATGAAATGTCAAGTATAAATAAATACCCACCAAAATTTGCTGGTACTAAACCCTTAGGGCCAGTTGAGCGAAAATATCCTCAAATTTATGATCTTGATCAATATGATGTTTTTTTAGAAGATGATTCTAGAGATCCACAATATTTTATTGTCAAGGGAACACAAGATAGAATATTTGGTTATGGTAAACATATGTTTACTCTTATATTCAATGATCCTGCAAATGCAAGATATCTTTTACGCGAACGATCAAATATTTTATTTGAAATAAAGGATGTAGAAGGAACTGTAATTTATTCAGACGTAACAGGTTATGATGACATTAGTGGTGCAGCAATTATTTATTTTTGGATTAAAGAAGATCCATTAAGAACGTTCAAGGATATAGAATCTGGTTTTGGAACCTTAACAATCGTTGGTGAATTGGCTGACGTTCCTCAACAGTGGAAAGATAGCTATAATATAAGATTAACTTTGCCCATTGAGATAAGAAAAAATTATCCAAATTTATCTCGAATATTATTTCAAAATACTGAATCTATTCAAGATAATTTAAGTATTACAGAGACGGTAGAAGCTAACATAGATAATCCAAATTTTAATAGATGTTATGCTAATTTTAGTGCAAGTTATTTAGATACATTTAGTGGTAAAGTAGATAAAATTGAAATATCTTATTTAATTAGTGGATCGCTAACTACGTCCGGTAGTATACACCCCACTGAATATCAATTAGCAGGTTATCATAATGTAAATGATGGCGCAGTTACTTTTGAAGGAGGAATAGATTCAGCATCCGCCGGCGGAATAAATCCAATATCTAAACAATTTAGAAT
>CAXETO010000139.1:0-2065 GCA_963999255.1 uncultured archaeon
CTATTTTTATATTCAGTTTTTAATTCACTAATTTTATGTTCACTACAAATTGGACAATTACATGTGCAAAATGTTAAATCTGTTATTTGTACTGTTCCACTTTCTGTTAAATATCTACCATCTTTAGCATATAGCATATAAGATGCTGAATCAAATGAATCACATCCTAAAGCTACTGATATAGGTAAAGTTAGCGGATGTCCTGCACCAAATAAATGTAATGGTTTGTTTAAAGAAATATTAATTTTTGTATTATAAATCATATCTGCTAATAACGTGAAATCATATCTCTCCATTATCACTGTCGGACTTCCTAAAGCATATATATTAAAATCTAATTTCGACATTTCTTTTGCTGATTTTCTAATTAACGTTAAATATTGACCACCCTGTATTGGCCCAGTCCATAATATATTATTCTTCTGATCTATTGTTTTAAGAGTAATCTTTGCTGCCTCAATCGATTTAATTACTGTTTTATTAGCATTATAATATTTTTTTGTATTACCTGTTGGAGTATCTAACACAACTGCTATATCTGTATTTATGGCTTCTTCATATTTTGCCATTTCAATTGGGTTTGTTTTTACAGACCCGTATTCTAATACTTGATATCCTCCTGAATCAGTCATTATTGGTCCTTCAAAGTTTATAATGTTATGAATTCCTTTGTCTATTGCTTTTTCACCATGATGTAATAAAGTTAAATATGCATTGGTCATTACTGCATTAAATCCAACTTTTTTTATTAATTTAGTAGAAACTTGTTGACGCAAAGGATGAATTACTGGTAATAATACTGGAGTTTCTATAACTCCATTTTTGGTTTTAATTAATCCAATTCTTCCGGCTAAGTCCGTTTTTTTAATCTCGAACATGATTATTTGCTTTATTTATTGGTATCTTTTATAAATTCTTCATATACAGCTCGAACTCTCTCTGCCGCTAACCCTATCCCTTCAGTTAATCCTTTATCTGTTACTTTTATTTTATCCATTACTATTATCGCTTTAATATCTTCATGTATTTTAACTAATCCAGGAAATACTTTTTCTAATCGTTCACCTAAAGCTTTTAAATTAAATGGTTCAGATAGCAATCCTATTTCAGAAACAAAGTCTCCATTTAAAACTATCTTATATACTTTCTCTTCTTTACTTTCTATGTTATCCAGTACTAAATTCAAATTTTCAGTTATTCCTATTAATTTTCCTTTGTATTTGTTACCATTAGAAGTAACAACTGATACAAAACTTCCTACTAAATTACTTATCTCTTCATTAAATTTCCTTAATATATTTGATGACAATTATTTCACATATTTTTGAGTAATTAATATCTATAAAAATTATTCCATTTATTTCAATAATTCTTAATTCTCTTCTCTTTAATTACTTATGAAATATTATGTAATGTTAAAATATGTATTTACGCATAAGTATTTTTGATTTACATCAAATGACTAAGAATGATTATAGTAAAGGAGTAGTATATATTAATGGTAACTTTTTTCTAAAACACGAAGCTCAAATTTCTGTTTTTGATCAAGGATTTATTTTTGGAGATGCAATATTTGATACTCTTACAGTGTCTAATGGTTACATATTTAAAATTAATGAACATCTTGATAGACTATATAAATCTGCTAAAGCTGTTGATATTCATATTCCTTGTGATAGAAAAAAATTAACTAATATAATGATTGAAACTGTTAAAAAAACTCGACTAAAAGACGCTTACTTAAAATGTATAGTTACTAGAGGTGTAAATGAAAAACCTGTAATGGGTAAAGGTGATGTTTCGAATAGCACTATAGTTGTTTTTGCAGTACCGCCAGTTTCTATTATTGATTCTAAAAAAATTAATATGGGTGTTAATTTAATTTCTACTTCTATTAAACGTGCACCATTTGAGACGTTAGATCCAAGAATTAAAAGCACTAATTATTTACCAAATATGTTAATGAGACGACAGGCTATTGCTTCTGGCGCTGATGAAGCGCTAAGTTATGATCAAAATGGATATATTCCTGAAGCAGGTGCCGCTAATATTTTTCTAGTTAATT
>CAXETO010000140.1:0-2055 GCA_963999255.1 uncultured archaeon
ATTCAATAAATTTTATATACTGTTTTGTTTTTCTAAAATTTACAATGACTGAAGAAATCCCAAATGCAAATAATGAAAATGATGCTCCTGCTTCAGATTCATCTTCTGATGAATCTCCTGCTAAAGAAAGTGTTCCATCAGTTGATTCTTCAACTCCTGAAGAAACTTCTACTGTTGATGAATCTTCTACTAAAAAATCTACTGATGATAAAAAATCAAGTGTTGAAAATAAATCTAACGATAAAAAATCTGAATCTAAACCACCTAAATCTACTAAAACAGGAACAAGACCACCACTTAAATCTCTTAGTGATCTATTTATAGGTAAAAAACCCGTTATGAGTTATGCAATGTCTGCTATGATACAACTTACACAAAATGGTAGTGTAACTGTAAAAGCTAGAGGTATGGTAATATCTCGTGCAGTTGATGTTGCAGAAATTACAACTAAAAGATTAGCTAAAGGTGAATTTGAAACTAAAAGTGTAAAAATTGGAACTGAAATACTTCAAAATGAAACTGGTCAACACAATGTTTCTACTATTGAAATTCTTCTAGGTAAAAAATAATCATTAAAAATTGCTCAAACAAAGTAAAACTTGTAGAGTAACAAATCATATCTCATTTAATGAAAATGAGTTGTCTATTTTAATTAAAAAGTATGGCACTCCATTATATCTAATAAATGAAATTGTTCTAAAAAATAAATCTCAAGAACTACTTAATGCTTATGAAAATTATTGTGGTCAAACTAAAATAGCATATGCTATGAAAGCAAATTTTAATCCTACTATATTAAAAATATTCATTGAAAATGGATTAATGTTCGATGTTAGCAATATCAATGAATTATTCTTTTATATAAAATCTGGCGGTACTCCAAATAAAGTTGTTTATAATAGTCTTACTGAAGAAATTGAAGAATATGAACAAATCTTAAATCACGATATATCTCTGATCGTTGTTAATTCTCTTAATGGATTAAATAATTTATTGTATGTTGCTAATAAATACGAGAAAAAAATTAATGTCCTAATTAGAATAAATCCTGAAATTCATGTTGAAGCAGATATTTCTGCTTCACAAAAAAACGGTAAATTTGGAGTGCCATTTTATAATGATAATAATCAAAATTCTGATAACGCTTTTGATATTATTGAAAAAATTATTGGTCATGATCTTCTTACATTTACTGGATTCCATTTCCACTTAGGTTCTCAAATTACTAATTCAAATTGTTTTAAAGAAAGCTTAGTTAAATTATACACTTTTTTTAATGATGTTAAAACTTATTATCCTTCTATTGAATTAAAAATACTTGATATAGGTGGTGGTACTCCTGTTACTTATTCTGATAAAATTTTTAGCCCATATGAAATTAGTGAAATTGTTACTAATGAATTAAATCTAATTTATAAAAATGAGGACTGTAAACCTCTGTTAATTGTTGAAAGTGGTAGATTCTTAACTGCTGAATCAGGTTATTTATTATCCAAAATAGTTAATATTAAAATTACTAATAATATTAAAACTGTTATTTTGGATAGTGGTTATCATAATTTACTAGATTCTGCATTAATGTTGCAAGAATATCCAATATCTTTACTTTCACAAAAAGATGTTATGGAAAAATATGAAGTTAATTTAACTGGTAAATTATGTGATACTAATGATGTTTTTCATGTTCCTTCTAATATAAAATTACCTAAACTGGAAATTGGTGATTATATAATTTTTAAAAACATTGGATCATATTCTATTGTATTTAATATGCCATTTCACTGTCAAACGAAACCTACTATAATAATGAAAAAACTAAATGATGATTATATTGTAATAAGAAATAAAGAAAATGTTGAAGATCTATTTAAAAACGAAACATATTCTATTTAAATATCTATTCCAACTTGTTTTGCCAAAACTTCTGTTGAATGTTTAGCTAATACTTGTGCAGCCTCTTCAGGTAATATATTATTTACATATATATCTGTTCTATTCCCTAATGAATCTTCATGTTGCATTCTTGGATATACTTCAATATGCCAATGTATCTGT
>CAXETO010000141.1:0-2048 GCA_963999255.1 uncultured archaeon
TTAGAGTTTGATTTATTATAGAATTTTGACTGTTTTTAAAAATATTAGAAATATCTTGTAATTCACCAACAGAATTTTTAATTTTTAATTTTTTATCACGTATAATTTGTGATAATTTGATTAATCCAGTTTGTCTACACATTTCATAATTTGTAACTTTAGATAATTGATCAAGTTTTTGTATTCCTTTAACTTCAATTACAGGACCGTTCATTACAGATATATTAAGATCTTGTCTTATAGTTCCTAATCCTCTAGATACTCTATTAGTCAATCTCATTAATCTTCCGATAGATAAAGCAATATCTTCAATTTGTTTTGGAGAAGCTACAAATGGTTTAAGAGTGATTTCTATTAGAGGTATTCCAAGTCTATCAAGATTATATTCTTTAATATTCTCGTTAGAAGAAATAAGTCTTGCAGCATCTTCTTCAAGAGTTATACTATCAACTTCAATATTTAATTTCCCTACAGTTAGATTTCCACCAAGAGCAACAATCATGGTTCTTTGAAAACCAGTAGTATTAGAACCATCAATTACTATTTTTCTCATAACATGTAATTCATCAACAATATTTGATCCAAGAGTTTGAGCGATTAATATAACAGAATCAAGAGCTTCTGCATTTATTCCACGTGGTGGTTCATCATCAACTTCAACGAGACATGATGAATTATTAGTTCCATAGTATATAACATTGAAATTTTTAGTAGATTCAAATATTGCAGCGTTATCAATTTGGCCTAGTTCAGATTGAGTAGGTCGTAAATTTCTTTCAAATTTATAGTCTGCAACATCATCTTCAATATTAGGACAGTTACAGAAGAGTTTATTTTTAGTTGATAATTGTTGATGTATTTCAAGACCTACTTTTAATTTTATTTTAATCGGATCTATAATAGACAATTTAATATTTACCTATAGTTGATATTGATCTAGTAGAAAATTCGCCAGCTAAATTAGTCAACATAATTTTTTTAGCTTCACCAATATTTTTATAATTACCTAACACCCACATTAATTTTGTAAGTGCAGTTTCAGGAACTATATCCTCAAGAGGAATTACACCAAGAGAAAGTAAATCCCTGCCAGTATCATAAACATTTAATGATACTCTACCTGCAATACATTGTGAAGTGATACCAATTATTACTCCAGAGTTAACAGCATTTTTAATTGAGTTATACCAATTACTAGAAACATGACCTAGACCAGTACCTTCGATAATAACACCTTTATAATTTTGTTTAACTAGAAAATCTAATATTTTTGGATTAGAAGAGGGGTGAAATTTTAATAAATGTACTTTTTCATCAAATTGGGATGAAAAATTAAATTTTTGAGAATTGATTTCAGCAATATTTGTATAACTAATTTTATTTTTTTCAACATAAGCAATAGGTTCTCTATTTATTGACGTAAAAGCATCTCTACGACTAGTATGATTTTTACGTACAGAAGTTCCTTGATGTATAACAATTTGATGATTAGACATATTTGAATGCATAGCAACATAAACACCTGAAAGTTTTTTTTCAGAGATAATTTTAGTAGCACCTATTAGATTCAACATGGCATCAGATGATGGTCGATCAGGAGATCGTTGTGAACCTACAAGAATTATAGGTATTGGACAATTTTGAAATGCAAAACTAAGAGCTGCAGAAGTATATCCCATAGTATCAGTACCATGAGTAACTACTGCACCATCATATTTTTCATTAATTTTTTCCATAATAGAATTAGCAATAATTTTCCAATGTTTCATTTCTATATGTTCACTATAAACATTACAAATTGGAAAACAGTCAATTTGAGCAATTTTAGATAATTCAGGTATTAAAGAATATAAATCGTGAGCAGAAAGAGCAGGTTTAACAGCTCCAGTTCTGTAATCAACACGGCTTGCAATTGTACCACCAGTACCAATTACGCATATTCTCGGTAATGAGTTATTAGCAACATAGTTTTTAGATTTTGAGAATTTTAATTTAGAAATAACACCTGTTTTTTTTATAGATTTAATTTTGTTTATATCAATTCCCAC
>CAXETO010000142.1:0-1995 GCA_963999255.1 uncultured archaeon
TCTGGATTAAATTTTGCTATAAAATTACTTCCATGATCTGCTATCCAAATCATATTTTCTGAATCTATCGCTATTCCTACAGGTGCTATTATGTTTCTTGGAACATCGAATATAGTTATTTCTTCATTTATTTGATTAAATTGTCCTATTTTACTATTAGTTACATTTCCATTTATTGATAAAAAATTAAACCATATATTATTGTCATTATCTATATCTAAACCTCCTAGTAAGTCAATTTCTCCTGGAATCTCAATTTCTATTATTTTATCTGAATATTCTTCATTTGTTAATTTTTCTATTTTTCCTATTTTCTTTCCATATGTTTCAGTAAACCATATGTTTTTATTATTATCTATTGCTAATTGTAATGGAAAACTATCTGGTGTTGGAATTTTATATTTACTAAATTCAGATGTTTTAGTGTTAAATCTCAATATTAAATTATTTTCTGCTTCAGTAAACCATATGCTATTATTGTTACTAACAATGGACCAAATTTGTACGTAATCTTGTTCATATTCATCTAATGGTATTTTATATTCTGTGAATTTGTTGATCTCAGTATTATATTTTATGATGTATCCTTTATGATTATTTGAAAACCATATATGGTTGTTATCATCTATTGTTATGCCAGTTGGTTTACCTATATCTTTCTTTACTAATATTTCTGTAATATATTCGTTAGAATTTTCTTTCCCATCTGATATAAAATACTGTTTATACTCTTCATCATCTGTATAATTCTCTGTAGAATTATAAACTGTGACAGAATTAGTTGAATTATTATCTTCTTGTATTATTGGATACAAATAAAATAATAATATTGTTATTATAATGACTATTAATATAATATATTTGAAGTTTAGTTTTATACCATGGTGACCAGTTTTTTTACTCATAGTGTTTAAAATCCCATATTATTTGACAATTATTATTCCTTTATGAAATGCATGTCCTTCACCACAAAATACAGTGCAATAATATGTAAATTCTCCATTTTCAATAGCTATGAATTCTATTTTTGAAATATTATCTGGAGCTATAAATGAATTAATTTGAAAATCTTCTATTGCAATACCATGCGGTACGTCTAAACTCTGTATGTTAATTATTACTTTTTGATTTTTATAGACTGTTATTGTGCAGTAGCTATATTTCCACTGATATACTGACATTTCTATTTCTACAGTGTCTTTATTTGAATCTGAAATATAATCGCCGTTTATACAATCATTCCACGTGCTAGGATTTTGCAATAATTTTTCTTTATCTGAAATAAATGTATTATTATTAATACTGTTATTATTGTTTAATATTATTATTAATATTATAATTAATATTGACACTATTAAAAAACTACTTGTATATCTTTTCATTAATAACCAATAACTATGTAATTAAATTAATATAGTTTTTTAATTATTTTTTTTCTTAAATTCAATATTATAATCCTATTGAATGTAAAAATCCTGCTAGATAAATAAATAATATTCCTATTATTACTCCTAAATAATAATTAATTCTATATTTATTGATTTTTATTATCTGAGTAACTTTAATTATTAAATAAACTAATCCTCCTGATGTAATTGCAAATAAATATGTTGTTAAATTTCCTATATTGAATTGATATCCTAAATATGTAAATATAATTATTGGGATAATAATTATGGATAATATTTTAGTAATATCTCTTAATTTTATAGTTCTTATAAATAAAAATGGTGTTGTTATTGCTATTGCTTCACCAATTTTATGTAATACAAAACTTAATGATTGTATTCCATGATTACTTATTGAAAATTCGTTAATAAATTGAATATTATAACCTATTATTATTCCTTCTGACATACTATGAAATGTAAATATTAACGCAAAAATTATTGCTAATTCTTTATTTTCTAAATCTTTATTTGTTCTATACTTCTCAGTTCTATTTGTTTCAATTGTGGTTAATGTTACTATCGTTATAATGAATATTAAAATTAA
>CAXETO010000143.1:0-1984 GCA_963999255.1 uncultured archaeon
GAAAATTGTGATACTTGTTCGGAAAAAACTTGTTGTGAAGAAACATCTTATAAATGTTTGGATTATTTAGAAAATTATTTAATGAAAACAGTTGCTCCACCAGAGAATGTATCCGCAATATTTTTTGAACCATTTTTAGGTCCTGGAGGAATGGTACCATCACCTAGAGAATATGTTAAAGGATTAAGAGAAATATGTGATAAACATAACATACTATTAGTAGCAGATGAGATATTATCTGGATTTGGTAAAACAGGTAAAATGTTTGCAATGGAACATTACGCACCAATTGAACCAGATATAACAATTTTTGGAAAAGGATTAGGAAATGCGATGTTTCCAGTAGCAGGTTTTGTAGCTAGAAGAGAAATTATGGAATGGGAAGCAGGGGCTCATACAAGTACATATCATGGATATGCACTAGGTTGTGCTATAGGTCTTAAAGTTATTGAAATAATTGAGAGAGACAATCTAATAGACAGAGCAGCAAAGCTAGGAGCACATGCATTGAAAAGACTAAATGAAATGAAAGAAAAACATGAAATAATTGGCGATGTCAGAGGAAAAGGATTATTCATAGGTATTGAATTAGTAAAAGACCGTAAAACAAAAGAGCCAGCAAGTGATGAAGCACTACAAATAGCATATGCAGCGTTTAAAGATGGCTTATTATTACAATGGAATGGATTAAATTTTAATGTATTTAAGTTATATCCAAATCTAAATATACCAAAAGAAGATTTAGATAAGGGCTTAGATATTTTTGAGAATGCAATAATCAAATTTGAACAAGGTAAAATAGATAAACCAACTGGTCTACCACCATATTATTTAATTAGTTCACAATATCACTAAAATAAATATTAAATAACAATAAATTAAGTATATATAATTTAAAATACATAATTTATCTAAGAATATATTATGATAAAAATTGGTTTAGCACAAGTAGCCTCAGGTGATACAAAAAAAGAGAGTTTAGAAATTGCTAGAAACATTATTAAAGAAGCATCAACACAGAATGTCGATTTAGTAGTATTTCCAGAATTATTTATGATGTACGTAGATCAAGATGCGCCAAAATCAGATTTTTTTAATACTGCAGAACCACTTGATGGAAATTTTATATCTACATTAGCAATTGAAGCAAAAAGTAATAAGATGTATATATCTGTAGGAATATACGAAAGAAATAATACTGACGTTCATAATACTAACATTTTAATAAATTCTAGAGGTGAAGTAGAATCAGCAAATAGAAAATTACATCCATTTGACGCTTTTAATTATAATGAATCAGATAGACTAACACCAGGAAACATACCTGGAAAAGTTGTTAACACATCTATGGGAAAAATTGGTACATTATTATGTTATGATTTAAGATTTCCAGAAGTAGCAAGAATGCAAACATTACTTGGAGCAGAAATAATTCTTGCACCTGCAGCATGGGTAGTAGGTAAAATGAAGATTGAACAATGGATTACATTATTAAAAGCACGTGCAATAGAAAATACAGTGTTTATTATTGGTTGTTGTCAACCAGGAAGAATATTTGTTGGTAATAGTATGATAGTGAACCCATTTGGCGAAGTAATATGTCATGCAAAAGATTCTACTGGTCTAATAACAGCAGAAATTAATATAGACAATATAAAAGATACTAGAAAAGTTCTTCCTTGTTTAAAACAACTAAGAACAGATGTAATAAACGAATTTTGGAAGAAATATTAATAGAATATTTAAAGTGCACTTTCAATCGCTACAGGATCAACAATCTTCAATCTAGTAATATACTTTTGTAAGAATATAGCAGCAATTATTGGTGGTATAAGTGATATAGAGGATATTCCAGTCATTAAAGTAACATCAGAACCAACACCAAAAAGTGGTGCTGCAATAGCTGCAGGTAAAGTATGGAAACCAGCTGTTCCACCTATAATTAATCCGTATAACATTTCATTCCAGGAAGTTAGAAATGTTA
>CAXETO010000144.1:0-1943 GCA_963999255.1 uncultured archaeon
AACAATTATTGAAGTTATATCTATGTTTGTTATATTGTTTGGAATACTGTTTGTAGATATTATTTTCTTAACTCCTGATTCTTCTATTCTTTTTTGTGAATCATCAAGTAAAATAGCATGTGTGCATATTGCAATAATTTCATTCACACCTAATTTTGATAATAATTCTGAAGTTTTTATTATTGTTCCACCAGTACTTATCATGTCATCTAGTATAATGATAGTTTTATTTTCTAGTTTTATTTCTTTACTATTAATTGTTAGTTCTCCGGTTGTTCTATCTCTATGCTTATCTAAAACTATATTCTCTGTTCCTAATAACTTTGAAAAATCTGTTACTCGATCTGATCCTCCTAAATCTGGGGAAACCACTATAATATCGTTTTTTATTTTATCAATTGATATGTTATTTTTTATATAATCTGCTAATATTGGTATTGCAGAAATGTTATATTTTGGAATATTAAAATATTCTAAACATAATTTACTGTGAATATCTACAGTCATAAATTCATTTATTCCTACAAATTCAAATAATTCGGATATTATCTTTGAAGAAATTATTTCTCCATTTAAAAATTCTTTATCTTGCCTTGAATACCCAAAATACGGTGAAACCAAAAATGTTTTTGCGTCTAATTTATCCAATTGTTTTGATATTAATAATGTTTGTACTATATGTTGATCAACAGGTGGATAAGTTGATTGTATTAAAACTATGTTTTTGTTAGAAACATCTGAATTAATCTGTATCTTACTTTCACCATCTGAAAATATTTTATATTCTACATCTACAATATCTATGTTAAGAGTATCCGCTATTTTTTTTCCTAATTCTATTGAAGATGGACCTGGAAAAATCATGTTTCTATCAGTATTTATTTCTGTCAAATTAATTAATTTTAGTTAAAATTATTTTATAAATATATTATTATATTTTTAAAAAAAAGTTTATACATGCATATGTAATAGCTAAAACATGGTAAATCAAACTTATTGTCCTGAATGTGGCGGAATATTATTTTATGATCCTCCTGTAAAAGCTTATGGTTGTAAAAGTTGTGGTATATTTATTACAAAAGATAAGTTAAATGATATTAAAAGGAAACTAAAAGAAGGAAATTCTGAAGCTGATTATGATGCAAAAAGAAGAAATCAAGATGATTACCTTAAATGGTGGTTATCTGGAAAAAAGACTTAATATATTTCTATTAAATTATTTTAAGTCTATCTTTCTTCAGTAATTCTCTTATTATTTACTAAATTTTCTTATATTATCTATTGTTTTTTTATCTAATCTTAACGTCATTGCTTTTATTTGTTTGTTTCTTATTTCTGATATTCTATCAATGAACTTAGTTTTTTCTCCTGGTTCACTAGCACATACTGCTAATTCTTTTACATCAATCTTTTTTTCATTTAAATAATCCATGAATTTATTAAATTTCTTTGTATCTTTCCATTTCCACTTCTTCTCTTCACATAAACCAATCCAAATATCAATAATATTATTGTAAAGTAATTTTTGACTTATTTGCTCTAATTTCAAGTTATATTACTTAAATCATGAATAATTATAATGTTTACGAATCTATTTTTTTAATATTTAAATCTCTCTTCATTATCTACTTTATCTATATTATGATATCCGCCATGTTCTTCTAACTCCCAAAATCCATCTTGATATTTAGTTAATATTTCTATTTTATTCAACCATTTTGCACTCTTCCAGCCATAAAGTTGAGGTATAACTGCTCTTATTGGAAACCCTTGCTCTATACTTAATTCTTCATCATTAATTTTTAATGCAATTATTGATTTTTCTTCTATTGCATCAGAAAATGGAATTATTGTTGTATATTCATCATTACAATGAAACATTACATATTCAGAATTCTTTTTTGGTTTAGATTTATTGATTATATCTCTTAATTTTATCCCTT
>CAXETO010000145.1:0-1941 GCA_963999255.1 uncultured archaeon
TATCTCCTGCACCTGCTGAAGTACTACCTGAAGTGAGAATTAAATCAGAGTTTTTTAAACAATTAATTATTTTTTGTTTCATTATATCAGGATCATCTTGTACAATACCAACATAATTTGCTATACATCCTAATTCACTTAAAGATGAAATTATCGCTTGAGAATTAACATCATATATTTTAGGATGTACTAATTTTTTTCCTATTTCAGTTAATTCATCTCCTGTAGATAAAATTGAAATTATTGGCTTACGATATACAGAAATTTCTTTTAAACCTATAGCAGCAATTAAACCAATTTCTCTAGGCGTTATAACTGTATTTTTACGTAGAATTAATTCACCATTCATAATATCTGAGCCAGCATACATAATATTTTCACCAGGAATAACAGGTTTGAAGATATTAATAGAATTATTATCACAGTTTTCAGTATTTTCTACTATAACTACAGAATTAGAACCTATAGGAATTGGAGAGCCAGTAGAAATTTCTACAGCATCATAATTTTTTAATTCAACCTTAGAAATTATACCAGGTTTTGATTCTCCAATTATTTTAAAACTAATTGGTTTATCATATTTAGCACCAAAACTATTTTCAGCATTTATTGCATAACCATCCATTGTAGCTCTATCAAAACCAGGTACATCAAGTTGAGAGAAGATATTTTGAGATAAGACTCTTCCATTAGATTGATTAATAATTATTTTTTCATTATTTAAACGAATAGAATTATAATATTTATAAAAAATTTTGAACGCGTCGTCTATATTAATTAATTTCTTAAAAATTTTACGTTCAGTCATAATTTATTCAATTAAATAATATAACATCAACCAATTCATTCATAGTTAAACCTTCTTTATTATCAGGAACAACAACTAAACCATCAGAATTTATGAGTGTATTTAATATTCCAGCTCCAGAAGCACTAATTGGTTGAGCATAATAATTTCCATTTTTGTTAATTAATTTTACTCTAACATATGTAGTCATGCCTCCAATTGTAGAAACAGATCGAGTAATTTTTGCTTTTTGTGTAATAATCTTATTAGACGATTTTAATAATGTTGATATTAATATTTTACCAAACACAAAAAATGCAATAAAAGCAGAAACAGGATAACCAGGTAAAACAATTATTGGTTTATTATTAATAAATCCAAGACCTGTTGGAGAAGAAGGTTTCATTGAGACACCATGAACAATTAGTCCAGGTTTACCTAAAGAATTTATTATTTCAGGAATATTATCTTTAGGGCCAACAGAAGAACCAGCAGAAATAACTAAAGCATCAGAACTAGATAATGCTAGTTTAATTTTGTTTTTTATAGCTAATTCGTCATCTTTACAAATCCCTAAATCTATTGAATCACCACCAAAATCATTTATCATGGATTGAATAACATGACCATTAATATTAAGAATTTTTTTAGTATTTTTAATATTACTTGGTTCAATTAATTCGTCACCAGTAGATAAAACAGATATTTTAGGTTTAATATTAACTTTAATTTTTATTTTATTTAATGAAGTGAATACTGCCAGGTCTTTCGGTTTTATAAATTTACCAGATTTAATTAACATATTTCCTTTAGTAAAATCTTCACCTTTTTTAATTATATTTTCTGAAGGTGAGACAGATCTAATAATTTCTATTTCTGAATTATTTATTTTTTTAACATATTCTAACATAACAATAGCGTTAGGTCCTCTAGGCATTTTAGCTCCAGTAGGTAAAAACATTGATTCAGATTTAGAAATAAACATTTTATTTCCATCATTAATATTACTAGAACCAATTAGTTTAAGAATAGTGGGATTATTATTTGAAGCACCAAAAGTTCTTTCAGCATAAACTGCATATCCATCCATAGCAGATAAATCAGAATTTGGACGATCAATATTTGATATAATATCTTCATATAGAACTCGATTA
>CAXETO010000146.1:0-1939 GCA_963999255.1 uncultured archaeon
TTATATTATAATGACTATGATAACAATGTGTCAAAAATAACTGAAAATGTTTTGAAAAAATTCTCTATTTGAATTCCCTTCTTTTTAAAATTTAATTATTTATTATACGGGCCTGATAGGATTTGAACCCATGATCTCTGGCTTCGCAGGCTTACGCAAATATTCAACGCCCTATCCTGACTAGGCTACAGGCCCACTATAAAAAATACTAATATTTGTTATAATACTTTCTACTTCTTTTAAATTATTATTTTATATTTACTCAATTACTTAGTTATTTATATAAATCTCGTTTGTTTAAATCTAATTATTGAATTTTGAATATCCGTTAACACATTATGTTATAAGAAAATTTTCTATTCCTATTGCTAATCTTCTTGTTAATACTAGCATTAGTGCTAATTCTGTATCCTGGTTCTCTTTTCTTCTTGGATTAATAAGTTGTTATATGATAATTTCTGGTCAACCTTATATTTCTGTAGTATTCCTATTTGCATCTCTTATTTTTGATTGTGTTGATGGTGATTTATCTAGAGCTAGAAAAAAAACTACTAAAAGAGGTTATTTTCTAGACGGTGTTTTGGATAGAGTAATAGATTCATTGTTAATAATCTCTATTATTGTTTATTATCCTGACTTCTTATTATTAGGCGCTCTAGTTCTTTTCACCGGACTCTTAACTAGTTACTTAAGACGTATGGCTGAAAGTATTGGTATAAAATGTAATGTTGGTATAGCCGGTCGAGATTTTCGTTTAATAATAATAATTATACTTGTATTATTTGGTCATCTTGTTAATGGATTATTATTTTACGGTTTTATCTTTTTACTTGTTTTTAATTCAATTACTGTAATACATAGATTTATTTATACGTATAATAAAACAGAAATTTAATTGATGCTAAATGGATATTAAAGCCTTTGCAATTGATATTGATGGAACAATTACTGATTCCAATCACTCTCTATATTTGGAATCAATTTTTAGTTTAAGATGGCTTATTAAATTTGGTTATAAAGTAATATTAGTTAGTGGTCGTAGTATATGGGAAGTCTATAATACTGCATTACTTACTGGCGTTACAGAAATGGCTGTAGGTGAAAATGGTGGTGTTATTGGAAAATCTCCAACTGATGTAATAGTGTTGGCTGATAGGTCTATTCCACTTCTAGCATATGATTATCTCTCAAAACATATATCTGATTTAAAACCTAAACCTGTTATTCCTAGATTTACTGAAGTAGTCTTACTACGTACTTTTGATCTTAATCTTGGTCAAAAACTTCTGTCTGAAAGTGGTTTACCTGTTACACTTAATGATAGTAAATTCGCCTATCATTTAACTAATAATACTGTAAATAAAGCGCATGGTCTTGAAGTAGCACTATCTTTTTTTGATATAAAACTCAAAAATGTAGTAGCTATTGGAGATGGTGAAAATGATATTCCTATGTTTAAAGCATGTGGCTATAGTATTGCAATAGGTGATAATACTTCTAATCTCTCTTCTTTTGTCTCACATTCTGTCAAAGGTCCATCTAGTTCAGGTATGGTTAATGGAATTCAACATGTGCTTGAAAAATTTTCTGAATTTAAATTAGGAGATAATTAAATGAGTTTCCAAGAATTTAAATCTCAAGTTAAAAATTGTGTTTCAAGTTCTTTAACTAATCTTTTAATTGATTTTACTGAATTTGAACCTTCAATACCTAAAAATAATGAATTTGGTGAACTTAGTATTAATATTGCCTTTGTATTATCAAAGAAATTATCTGAAGAACCACTAAAAATTGCAAATAAAATAAAAAAAAATATTATATTAAAAAATTACAATTTAATTAAAGAATGTAGTGTTGTAGTTCCTGGATATCTTAATTTTAAAATTAATTATGATGCTTTCGCTCCTCTAATATTGTTTGCTTCTGTTAATAATCTAGA
>CAXETO010000147.1:0-1932 GCA_963999255.1 uncultured archaeon
TTCGTTTTTAAAATTAATTAAAAATCATGTAGATATTTTATTTGCCAATGAAAATGAGATTATGGAATTATATAATAAAAATGAAATAGATAATATAGTTGATTTAGTAACAGATGATTGTGAGACAGTAGTTATAACAAGAGGAGAAAAAGGATCAATAGTAATTAATAATAAGAACATATTTGAAATTAATTCAATACAATGTCAAGTAATAGATACTACTGGAGCGGGAGATTTATATGCTGCAGGATTTCTCTATGGAATAACAAAAAATAAAGATTTAGAAACATGTGGAAAAATAGGTACAAAAATAGCTACAGAAATAATAAGTAATTATGGCGCAAGATCAAAAAGAAATTTAAGAGAATTAATAATTAATGAATAAGTGAGATAAGATGAGTGATATAAAAACGTTAGAAAATGAAGTGAAATCTCTAATATATACTATTTATGAATCTAAAAAAAATAAAGATATACAATTTCTTAACAGAATTTATAGTAATAAAGAAAAATTTTCTAAATATAATGAATATGCACCTTTAAGAAGATTAAACAGAGATGAGGCTCTACTACATGATGAATTATATATTTCAAATATTTCAGATTATTCATATGAAATTAAAAATTTAAGAATTGAGATTAATAACAATATAGCAATAGCGACATTTTATATACAACATAATGGAATTTTTGTAAATAATTATAATTTCACAGGAAAACAAATTCAAAATAGAACAAGAAGTACAATGATATTTGAGAAAAATAAAGTTGAATGGTTTTTAATTCATGAACATAGTTCTAGATTAGAACAATAAATAATAATTTAGAATAACTTCTATAATTCATTATATTTTTTAGCATTATTTTTTGACTGCTCTACAGGATATTTGATATTATTTTTATCGAGTTTTTGTTTTATAGTATTAGAAATATCAATTCCTAGCTTATTTGACATAATAATTGAATAAATTAAGATATCAGCAAGTTCATCTTTCATTTTCTCGACAAATATCGAATCTTCTTTAGTGAGATTAGTATTATTCTTCCATTGAAATAATTCTAGTAATTCAGCTGCTTCAAGTGAAATAGAAATAGATAGATCTTTTAGGTTATGATATTGAGACCAATTTCTATTTTCAACGAATTTATTTATAATTGATTTTAAGGATTCAATATTAACTGTATTATCTGTCAAGGCAACTAGTAGAATATAGTAGATATATAATAAAATGTTTGTGGAAAATATTAATCAGTAAACTTTTTTATAAATTGATGTTATTATATTGGAAATTAAAACAGAGAAACATAGAATAGTAGAAATAACAAACAGAGATGTGATAAGCATTAGAAAAATAGAATTATTAATTAAAATTCCGTTAACTACTCCAATTAATGAAATTAACATGAATAACAGAGGTATTTTTGATGATGTGTTAAAACTTCTAACTTTTTTAAGAATTAATAATAATGGTGAACAATAAAATATTCCTATTAACATAGAAGCTATAAATCCAGATAATATTACACCAAACTCAGCATTATCTGTTATTTGATATCCTGACTCAGCAATATATAATATTTGAATTAGAGGAAAAATAGAATATTTGATAATTTCCTTAAACGATGTATTAATTCTTTCATATTCTGCTATTTGTGGACTAAAAGAGTAATAAAATGAGTTAAATACCTTCATGAAATTTGAACCCGCATTAGTACTTAGAATATTATTATCACGAAATTCTCTAAGAAACTGTACTTCAGGGACTAGTTCAGAACCAAAAGCAGCTGTAGCAATTAGACATCCACCACCTTGAGACTCATTATTAGTAGTTCTAGCAGTAGAAGATGTTGCAATAGTACTTGTAGTTAGAGCAGCGGTTTCAGTTTTCATTACAGATGAACTAGTTGATTTAGTAGTTTTAGAAGTCATTT
>CAXETO010000148.1:0-1926 GCA_963999255.1 uncultured archaeon
TAATATTTATATTTAATAAAGCATTAGAATGGACCGAATTATTTGAACATGGTTTTACTTTTTCCACTAATCTTTTTACATCTAGTTACTTCTTTGCTACTGGTGCTCATGCTATTCATGTTATTATTGGTCTTATAATTTTATTATATTTAATTCTTAGAGTTCTTGATGGTTCTTATCGTAATGGTCAAAGTACTGATATAGAATATTTTGGTTTATATTGGCACTTTGTAGATATAGTATGGGTATTTCTTTTCCCATTATTCTATTTAATATGAGGATATATGATGAAATTCACTATCTATCTAATAGTTTTTGGTATTCTTGTTGGTTCTACTCTATTAGAATTATTTCTCGTAGGTCAAGCTATATCCACAACAGTTCTGATTATTTTGATAATTGGTTGGGCTGGAATTAAAGCTATTTTAATTGCTGTTTTCTTTCAACATCTAATAGATGAACCAAAATCATTATCTACATTATTATTATTACCTCTAATAGGTGCTGTTATACTTCTCGTTCTTAGTTTAATGTCTGTAACTGGTTTCGCTTAGTTTAATATATATTTAACAAAATAAAATTATTAAAAAATATGAATTAAAAATTAAGTTTATGTATAAACCTAATATTTTAAGTGTAAATAATATTAATTTGTGATATTAATTTTATAATGTATTGATTAAAAAAGAACATGCACTATTTCTATTTGATTATTTTGATGATGCAATGAAATCTGAACACATATTATCTAAAAATAATTTTGATATATCCATTGGTGCTCCACCACCTAATGTTCGTACAGGTTGTGATTTAGCTATTGGTATATCTACTAAAGATTTTGGAAAAACACAAAAAATATTAGAAGAAAATAATATTGATATTTTTGATGTAGTTTTTGTTCCAAAAACTGAATTAATGCCATTACAACTTTCTAAATTAATAAAAATAGTTGATTTTGGAATCTATTTAATGGTTAGATGTGGTAATATGAAAATTACCGTAGAAAAAGAAACTGAATTAATAGTTAATATTTCCGGCGGTGGTTGTCCAGATATTCCCTTATTATCTATGAAAATTGTGGGTACTAAGTTAAATTCAGGTCCAAGACCACGTGAACTTGGTACAACTCTATGTGCTTATACTTTGGATAAAGCATATGAAAACGCAGTTAATATTCTGAATGGAGTTAAATAATTTGTTAATACTTACAGGAACATTACCAATTGAAAATTTACCTCTTACACAAGGATATTTAAAATTTAAAAATAAACAATTTATTATTGATGATTTAATACTTTCTAAAGAACTTATTTCTTTAGGTACAGCTTCGATGATTTTGACTGCTGCTAAAACTTGTCAAACTCTAAATTTAAACCCGCCTTATGTAATTACAGCAGGTGATCTAGGTGATGGAAGTGGTAGTGAACTTATTTATAATTTACTAACTAATAATCTTCAGAATCTCTCACCTGATGTTCTTACAATTCACTATATCTTACCTCGAAGACTAGATTTTGAAAAATTTATTTCTTCTCTAAATAAATGTGATAAAAAACCTGTTATGATTGCTGATGCAGGTGCATTACTCATAGCAAAAGCTACTAAAACATGTTCTAAATTTGATTTATTCACTCCTGATGCTGGAGAACTTGGTTTTCTTAGTGATCCTGAAGCAGATCATCCAGCATATGTACAATATCCTGTTTTCAAAAATGATGATAAAAATGTTTCAAATTTAATAAATCAATCTTATATTAATAATAATTCACCTTCACATCTTCTAGTCAAAGGTCCAATTGATTATATTTCTAAAAACGGTGAAATTCTTGATACAGTTAAAGAACCTAATATTCCCACTTTAGAATCAATTGGTGGTACAGGTGATACTCTAACAGGTATAGTTTCAGCGTTAATTTATTCTGGTTT
>CAXETO010000149.1:0-1897 GCA_963999255.1 uncultured archaeon
ACGAAAGACTTTATAATCTTTTCATATATAAAATTTAGTTAAATGAAGATTTCTATTATAGGTGCTGGACATGTTGGTGCTACTGCAACATTATTTACTGTCCAAAAAAAATTAGCTGATGAAATAGTATTAATTGATATAGTTGAAGGACTACCACAAGGTAAAGCATTAGATATTCTTGAATCTAGCCCACTTCTAGATTTTGATATTAACTTAACTGGTTCAAATAATTATGCTGATCTTAAAAACTCAGATATAGTGGTAATAACAGCAGGTGTTCCAAGAAAACCAGGTATGAGTAGAATAGACTTGTTAAAAATTAATATAAATATTGTGAAATCAGTTACTGAAAATATTAAAAAGTATGCTCCAAATTCAATTATAATTGTTGTAACAAATCCATTAGATATTATGACTTATACTGCACATACAATTAGTGATTTTAAAACAAATAAAGTATTTGGTATGGCTGGTGTTCTTGATGTTTCTAGATATAAAACTTTTATTGCTAACGAATTACATGTTTCAGTTAGTAATATATCTGCCATGTTAATGGGTGGTCATGGAGATACAATGGTTCCATTACCTAGATATACTACTGTTTCTGGTATTCCTATTAATGAATTGTTATCAAATGAAAAAATTAATCAAATTATAGATAGAACTAGAAATGGCGGTGGAGAAATTGTTTCTTTACTTAAAACAGGATCTGCATATTATGCTCCTGGGGCATCTATTACTTCAATGCTTGAATCTATTGTTAAAAATCAAAATAGTATTTTGCCAGTATGCGCATACTTAAATAATGAATATGGATTTAAAAATGTTTATTCAGGTGTTCCTGCTATTCTAGGAAAGGATGGAGTAAAAAAAATTATTGAGTTAAAATTAAATAGTAATGAGAAAAAATTATTTAATGATTCTGTTAATGAAATAATAAAAACTATTGATGAACTTAAAAAATTAAAATTATTAACATAATTATTTATTTACTTCTTCTGGGTCTAAAATTAAGGGTTAAAAATGATTTCAATTAGTATATTAAAAGCGGTACCTGAAAAAACTACTAAAGTTGTTTCAGTTGGTGGTAGACTTGATAGAGAACGTATGTCTCTAGTTATGAATCCGCATGATAAACATGCTATTGAAGCAGCAGATTATGTAAAAAGAAAAATTGGGGGTAAAGTTGTCGCTATATCTATGGGTCCAGATGTTAAATTATCTCCTATAATGAAAAAAATATATGATTTTGAAGTTGAAGGTATTGATGAAAATTTTATAATTAGTGATAGAGCTATGGCAGGTGCTGATACATTGGCCACTGCATATGCTGTAGCGTTAGGTATTAAATATGTCCTAAATATAAATAAAAAAGCAATTAATCAGTTAATTAAGACTATAAAAGATAAACATTATACTCCTAAACTTAAATCTCTTGCTACACAACTTTATCAAGATAATTTAATTCCTAATAGTATTTTTTCTTCATTACCTATTATTAAAAATAATCTTATTGAAAATTATATTAATAAAATAATTGATGAAAAAACAGTAATAAATCAATTAACTAAAATTCAAAAATCTATGAATGAATTTATTATATTTGCAGGTATTAAAACAACTGATGGTGAAACCGGAAGTGTTGGACCTCAAGTTGCTGAAACATTAAGTGAAGAATTAGGTGTTACTATACCTCATATAACATATGTTCATGATTTTGAATTTGATGTTAAAACTAAGATAGTTAAAATAAAACGAAAAATAGCAAATTCAATTCAGGTTATTGAAACTAAGTTGCCTGTACTTTTAACTATTGATCCTGAGTGTAAATTTAATACAATAAATTCAATAAATAAAAAATTAGTTAGATTAAATTCTTATAGAACTAAAATTTTTA
>CAXETO010000150.1:0-1883 GCA_963999255.1 uncultured archaeon
GAAAATTTATCTCATATTATAAATAGAATATTTAAAATTCCTGCCAGTGCTCCTGCTGTTAGGGAATCTATAAAAGTTTATTAATATTATTACTTCTCCAGATCTTAATTCCAGGGGAAGTAACTATTATCGTATTCTTTTCTAATTTTCCTATATCTCCGCCTATTAAACTTACATGTTCATTTAAATCATCTATAATTTTCTTTAGTTCATTTATATTTTTATTTAATGATGGTTTTATCTTAATTATTAAAATAATTTTTTCTTCTAATTCTCTTTTTATTACATTTAAACTTTCAAAATCTTTTATTGATTTTGCTTTTACATAAATATCTGTATTATCTTTCATAGTATATTACACTTATTTTACTCACAAATTAATTGTTAACAAAGTCATAAACATATTTAAATTAATTACTTTGTTTTTTCAAATTCCAAAACTCATCTCCTACATAATGCAAATTTTTTATTATTACACCACTATTCATTTTCTCTGCATCGTCTGAATCTTCTAGTGCAATTCCAACAGCTAATATTTTCTTATATTTCTGATCTTTAACTAATATTATGGAGTTCTTTTTGAATCTATGTGAAAAACTTGTTATCCCAGGCCTCATGATATTGGCGCCATTTGTTATAAATTTTATTGAATTTATGTCTACTTCTATAAATGGAAAATTTTCTGTTATATCATTTTTAATAAAAGGTATTGTTGTTCCATTTATTATTATGACTTTAAATTTTTCTGTTATAATAAATCTACCTCTTTTTAAATCTGTAGCTCTAACATTTTTCAATTTATTTATTGTTATTTCTGGCCAATTTTTATTAATTTGTTCAATTAGAGGCTTCATTTCTCTTTTTGATAAGTAATATTCTCTCATTAATCAACTTTAAATTGTCTTTTTTATTAATAAATCTTCTAAATTAAATAAAATTTTATAACTCTAATTATAATTAAAACAGATTGTATTGGATACTGATTTAGCTGTTAAATGTTTAGAGGATTATCTTGGTAAAATTATTCTAATAAAATTCAAGGATGATAAATTAATTAGAGGAATTCTAAATGGTTATGATAATCATATGAATATTGTTTTAAATAACGCTGCCGAAATTCAGGGTAAAAGTACTATTGATCTTGGTACTATTATTGTTAGAGGAGATAATATAATCTTTATATCTCCGTCTACTTCTTAATTTAAGTGATTATTATGGTTAAAGGAACAACATCTTTTGGAAATAAATCAAAAAGTAAAACACATATTCGTTGCAGACGTTGTGGTAACCATTCTTATCATGTTCATGATAAAAAATGTGCGTTTTGCGGATTTGGACGCATCAAAAAACTTAGAAATTATCTATGGTCAAGATAAACCTAAGTATGTTTGTTATGATATTATTTAATTAAAGAAATGGACCTTACTAATATTATTCTATTATTATTTGGCTCAGTATTACTAATATTAACGTTATTTATATTATATTTAATTGTAAATAATAGAAATACTAATACTAATTATCCTAAATTTAATATTGCTAAAAATGAATTTCAATTTAAAAAACGTATTAATTCTGTTGAAATAGAGAATGCAAAACGTGATCTTCAATCATATGTTATTGAAAAGGAATTAGCTGCTAATGCTTTAACTCGTCTTTATGAAGCTGAACAAGATGATGTTATTACTAAAGAACAACGTAATAAACTATCCACAAAATATGTAACTCAACTTAATAATATACATGAAAAAATGGGTGATTTTGAATTACTAATTGAAGTTAGTGATATGGAAAATCTTAAAGATGAATTAATTAACTCGTTTGAAAATAAACTTAAACAATTAAATAATCGTTTAACTTCTTCCAAATCTAAATTAAATAAA
>CAXETO010000151.1:0-1863 GCA_963999255.1 uncultured archaeon
ACGACGCTCTTCCGATCTCATTGTAATAGAACCAAAACTTGTTGGTAGACAACGTTGGATTCAAGCTGGTAAACATGCTGGTGGTCATGGAATTAATGCACAATTAAAAAATATGGGTATACAAACTACTAGAGAACAAACACGTGAGATTGTGGATCAAGTTAAAGAACTTGCTGATAAAGGTAAATCTCTTACTGATTCTGATCTTGAAGCAATAGCACGTAATATTATTGGAAAAACTTCTAAACAAAAACAGATTATTATTTTAAAAGATTTAACTGTAGTTACTAGTTTTAAAGGTGTACCATCTGCATCTGTTAGTGTAGATATATATGGGAAAAACTATAATTCATCTGAAACTGGTGTCGGACCAGTTGATTCAGCAATTAAGGCTTTACAAAAACTTACAAGTGATTTAGTTAATATTAAACTAAAAAGTTATAGATTAGAAGCAATAACTGGTGGAACAGACGCTATTGGTGAAGTAATGGTTAAAGTAGAAGACAAAAATGGAAATACCGCTACTGCCAGTTCTGCAAGAGAAGACATAGTAGTTGCAAGTGTTGAATCAATGATTGATGCTATTAATAAAATCTTAATTAAAAAAAAAAATAGTGAAAATATATAGTTTAATATTTATCCTAATGTTTCTTATAATGTATTATGGCTTATAATATATCTATAATCACTGGTGATGGTATTGGTCCAGAAATAAGTGATGTTTGTTTAAATGTACTTTATGCAATACGAGATAAATTTAATATAAAATTAAATATAACACTCGTAAAAGCTGGTGATGATTGTTATGCTGAATATGGAAATGCTTTACCTGAAGAAACTATAAAAAAAATTCAAAATTCTGATGTATGTATTAAAGCTCCAGTTGGACAGACTGCAGCTTCTGTAATAGTAAAATTGAGACAATTATTATCACTATATGCAAATGTAAGACCTGCTGTTAATTTACCTAATGTTGATTCAATTGGTAAAAACGTTGATTTAGTTATAGTTAGAGAAAATACTGAATGTCTTTACAAAGGCTATGAATTTACTTCTGAAGATGTTGCTGTTGCTCTGAGAGTTATAAGTAAAAAAGCTTGTTACAAAATATCTGAATATGCATTTCAACTTGCTGAGTTAAGAAATAAAAAACGTCAAGTTGTAGCAATTCATAAAAATAACGTCTTAAAAGAAACATGTGGATTATTCTTGAAGACTGCAAATCAAGTATCTAAAAATTATTCTAATATTAAATTTTCTGATATGTTAGTAGATGCTGCTGCCATGAATCTTATAAGAGAACCAGAAAAATTTGATGTAATTCTAACTACAAATATGTTTGGTGACATTCTTTCGGATGAAATAGCACAAATTGTTGGCGGTCTAGGCCTAGCACCATCTGGTAATATAGGTGATAATTTCGCAATATTTGAACCCGTGCATGGTTCAGCTCCTGATATTGTTGGCAAAGGATTGGCAAACCCAATAGCTATTATTCTTTCTACAAAAATGATGTTTGAATGGTTAAGTGTTAAATATAAAGATTCTAATTTACTAGAAATTTCTGATAATATTAATAATTCAATTAATTTTCTTTTAGCTAATAAATATACAACTCCTGATATTGGCGGATCATTGACTACTTCTCTAGTACAAAAAAAACTAGTTGATTCATTATTAAGTACTTGAAATAAATAAACTTCAATCTTTATTGATTAATAATTTATGTTTACAAAATTATTATTTAGTAGATATTAAATTTAAGGCTGGAAGATTTTTATTGCTGTGACTGGACATTGTTGTTCACATGCCATACAAAATATGCAATCATCTTCTCTCATTGGAGCAGCTTTTTTTTCTGCT
>CAXETO010000152.1:0-1847 GCA_963999255.1 uncultured archaeon
AGTGATACCTTACCAAAAGTCATGTTACCAACTTCTGAAGAAGAAGACGAAGGTTCACAAACTACGCTATATGAATAATCTACTCTTATTCATACTATTCTACCGTTATTAAGTTATAATTCTGGTGTATAACTTAGTAATGGTGGAAAATATTTTTTGTAGATGTTATTATGGTTAATTTAAAACAAATTTTTGAATCTGAAAATAAATCTAATTCCGTTTCTGAATTAGATAATGTACTCAGTTTAATTGATAATCATAGATCAAAAATAAGGATAAGTGTAAATAAATTAGAAGCAAAACGTGATGAATTATATAAATCTGCTATTTCATCAGGTAAAACAAATGATATGGATAAAATGTTAATATATAAAGAAGAACATGTTGAAATTGATAACGTTATTAATTCAATTAATTTAGGTAGTAATGCGTTAACTAAAATATTGATTAGATTACAAAGTTTTAATGAAATTAATTTAGCTTTTACTAATTTGTTAGAAGCTATTAAATTAGTCAAACAAGTTAGTGCTGACACTTCTAAAATATTACATAATTTCACATCTATCTCTGATATCTATTCTGAAGTAAATGAAACTCTAAAACAAATTGATATTTCAGATAATCATTTCCAACTTAAACTTGATAATAATGGCTCTCAAATCATTGAATCTGCGCAAAAACATATTGATAAAGATCCTAATAAATCTGATAATTCATCTGAAAATCAAAATATCAGTTCTAATGCTATGTCTCCAATTAATCATAGTTCGCAATCTAATAATCAACACTCACAAAATTCTAGTGATATTAATAATAAAGTATATGATTATTGTATTCGTCATCCTCAAGAAGAACTTAATATATCTGAAGCATCTACTGCTCTTGGTATTCAAAAACAACAATTGGAACAAGTTGTATTAAATTTAATAGCTGAAAAAAAAATAAAATTATATGCGAGTATGATATCTAAATGAGTATGTCTCCATCTAAAGAACTTGAAAATGTAGCTTCTAGATATGCTTCTGAAGCAATTCGTTTTGACTCTCAAGGTTCTCGAGCAATGGCTATTAAAAATTATCAACAATCAATTTCTTGTATATTGAAATTAACTAAAATTTATCCTGATGGTAATATGCATAAAATCTATCTTGATAGAGCACGACAATATAAAGAAAGAATTGAGGCTCTTAGGAAATTACAAAATTATTCAGATAATGACATAAAAATTGAGGATATTGATGCTTCTGATAAACCTAGTGGACCAAATGTTGTTGAATCTCTTAACGCTTCATTTAAAGACCTTATATTACAAGAAAAACCAGATGTATTTTGGAATGAAGTTGTTGGATTAGATGATGCTAAGAAAGCTCTTAGAGAATCTATCACTTTTCCTACTAAAAGACCTGATTTATTTCCATTAGGCTGGCCTAGAGGTATATTATTATATGGTCCGCCTGGTTGTGGTAAAACATTATTGGCAGCTGCTACTGCTGCAGAGATTGAAGGTCAATTTATAACTATTGATGCTGCTGCTATAATGTCAAAATGGTTAGGTGAAGCCGAAAAAAATGTGTCTAAACTTTTTCAATCTGCTAGAAAAATTCTAGAACAAGAATCATCTTCAGTAGTTATTTTTATTGATGAAATAGATTCTCTTCTTGGAACTCGAAATCAAGAAATTGGTGGAGAAATAAGAGTTAAAAATCAATTCTTAAAAGAAATGGATGGTATTATTGATAAAAATAATCCTACTCATCTTTATGTTATTGGTGCGACAAATAAACCTTGGTCTCTAGATAATGCTTTTCTACGACGATTTCAAAAGCGAGTTTATGTTCAATTACCAA
>CAXETO010000153.1:0-1809 GCA_963999255.1 uncultured archaeon
TAAAGCAGCATATGATAATTTACCTGTGAGATATCCAGGATTAACTTCAGAAGATTTAGAAACATTTCTTAAAGGGAAATGGATTGCGTATTTAGCAACAGTAGATAAAGATGATACACCTCATGTTAAACCAATATGGTATATATGGGAAGATAATCAAATATCTATGATAACTTGGCTAAAATGTAAATCAACATCAAATTTAGAGAATAATAAGAAAGTAGCAATAACTATTCAACAAGGTGGAGAACCAGTAACTGGATTTCCAACTATGGGTTGTTTAATACATGGTACAACAGAATTAATTCCAGAAATAAAAGATGAAATTAAAGAAGATTCATGGCATTTTAAAATATTTTCTAGATATCTAGGAAAGGAAGCATGCTATCAATCACCACTAAAAGAACATTTATCAGAATCATGTTTAGCTATGTGTGTAAAACCTGATAAAATAATAAGTTGGGATTATACAAAACCGCCAAAATAATAAAAAAAAGTATTAATATTTAGAAATATCTTTCGAACCAAAATTATTTTCAGTAGTAATATGATTTTGTACAACAGGAGTATTTTCAGAAACAATATTTTCCTCAGAAACATTATCAGAAACAATATTTTCCTCAGAAACATTATCAGAAACAATATTTTCCTCAGAAACATTATCAGAATTGTCATTATTTAAATTCTCAATAAAATTAATTTTATTATGAATTTGATTAAATTTATTTTCATAATTATTAAGATTATTTTTCATATCTATAATTTGCAATTTTATATCATTGATTTCATGTTTCAAGTTTTGAACTTTATCAAACATTTTATACATACTAATCTTATATTTAAGATCAGATAGAAATTTTTGCAAATTATCTCTCTCCATTTCTAAATTTTTAAGTTGATCGTCTACATTTTTTTCATATTCAAATATTTTATTTTCTTCCATAATAATCTAATAATTATTAAACAAAACTGATTTATCAATATAAGTAGTCATAAAAAGTCTATTAATTTATCAAAGAATTTTAATCAATAATATTCTCTATGAGTAATTTAATTATATAAAATAAATAAATTTAAGAATCATACAATATTATAAAAAATAATGGATTATGAAATAGTAAATAAATTAGCTTTAGAAAGAGGATTTTACTCTCCAAGTTGTGAGATATATGGAGATAACCAAGCAGGTTTTTGGGATTATGGTCCATTAGGTTTAGGTTTAAGAAATAAATATTTAGATATGTGGAGAAAAGAAATCTTACATAAATGCGAAATATTAGAAATAGACGGATCAATAATTATGACGAAAAATGTTTTCAAGTCTTCTGGACATTTAGATAATTTTGTAGATCCAGTAGTAAGATGTATGAAATGTAAATCAATATTCAGAGCAGATCAGTTAATAGAAAGAAATATTAAAAAAAAGATTATAGAGGGATTATCAAATTCAGAATTTGATAAGTTAATAAAAGAAAATGACATAACATGCAGCTCATGTAATAGTAAATTAGATAAATGTGAAAAATTTAATATGATGTTTAAGATAGGTATTGGTCCAACATATAATGAATCATATTTACGTCCAGAAACTTGTCAGTCTATATTTTTGAATTTTCCTAGATTATATAAAACAATGAGATTAAAACTTCCGACAGGGATTGCTCAAATTGGAAAAAGTTTTAGAAATGAAATATCTCCAAGACAAAGTTTTTTAAGATTAAGAGAATTCTATCAAGCTGAAATAGAAATATTTTTTAATCCAGAGAAAATTGATGAATTTAATTTATCAGATAATTTATTAGACTATTC
>CAXETO010000154.1:0-1770 GCA_963999255.1 uncultured archaeon
AATATGATTTTTTATAATTAATAAATATGGATACATATGATTGCATCGTGACTAATACAGATATTAGAGAATTTGATAAGAAAATTGTTCCTAAAGAAATTAAAATGAAGGTACTAGAATCTGGACGAGTATGTGGTAGTGCAATGAATTCTCAACATTGGCATTTTATTTTAGTTGAAGAAGAAGACGGAATTAAAAAATTATTTGAAGATAGTAAAAGCGGTAAATGGATCTTAAACGCAAATTTCGCTGTTATTTTAACAACTAGTGGTGATTTAATAATTGATGGCGTTAAATTATCAAATAATAACTATAAAACTATTGATTTAGGCAGAGTATTACAAAATATGAAATTAACTGCTTGGAATTTTGGTGTAATTTCTTGTATTTATACAGTATTTGATATTGAAAGTCTAAGAATTGATTTTAATATTCCGCAAGATGTTACTCCATCAGTAATAATTGGATTTGGTTATCCTGTTAAGAAAGTTGTTGGTAAAAAATTACGTAATCATATAGATGAGATTGCATTTTCTGAAAGATATGGAATACCAATAAATTCGAAATAAAATAAGTTATTTTAAATATTTTTTTGGAAATTCTACGCCTGCTGTATAGTTTATTTCGCCAATAGCTACCATTTGATATACATTTACTCTAACATCAGGGTTAGCAGTCATGTGAATATATGCTTCTGCTCTATCCATATTATAGTCTTCTACTAGCCATTCCATTAACCAAAATATGGCTTGTTTTACACCATCTTCTAATGGTCTATAACAATTTAGTTGTATGATTGAATCAGGTGTTTCTATTCTTACAAAAGGAATAGTTTTTTGTTTTACTACACTACATTTTAATCTTAATTCACTTCTTGTTTCATTTGCAAGACCTGTAAATTCAGTATCACCTTGTGAACCATGTACATCTCCTACGCATAGTAAACCTCCTTTGTGTGCGCAAGGTAAATAAACTATATTTCCTTTACAGACATCTCTAACATCGATGTTTCCTCCCCATGTACCTTGACCTGTTACACTAGCTCGAATTTCTCTTTCAGGCATAGTGGCTATTGTTCCTATAAATGGATGTAGTTTCCAGGTTATTCTATCGTTTAATATTCCTGTTCCATCAGATGTTGTTCCACTTGGACCTGGTAAATGTTTTATAATATGTGTAGATGGTCCTCTACCTGCTGCCCATGTATGTGAATCCTTTAATGGTCCTATTCCAGGTATTATGCAAGTAACTCCTTGTTTATCAGGTATAATATCTACAATTTCTACTGCCAATACATCTCCTGGTTCTGCACCATTAACATATATTGGATTAGTAACTGGATTAGTTTTAACTGGATTTGAATTAAGTAATTCACCAAATGTTTCGGCGACAGGTAAATCTTTTTCTGTTCTTACTTTACCACTTAAAGCATCTTCTGTCTCAACAATAAATTCTTCATGCTCATCAACCTTAATTGCTGGTGGGAGATCTTTATTAAATTCATAGTTCATCGCATCTTCTCTAGCTATTCTTTGCATATTGATCTTATATTTATCAGAATATATAATTGTTACATTTTTTTGAATTGAATATTAAACTATAAAACTTATGTTATTATAACATATTACTACTAATGAATTATGTTAATCTTGGTAATACTGGATTAAAAGTATCTAGAATATGTTTAGGTTGTTGGACTTTTGGCAACGATAGAGAATGGAATCTTGAGTTGGCTGATGCTAAACCTATTTTTGATAGGGCTGTTGATCT
>CAXETO010000155.1:0-1757 GCA_963999255.1 uncultured archaeon
CCAAGTAACTGAGTACCTTTTGCAGCCCAATCTCTAGATGAACCAGTTCCATATTCTGTACCTGCAAATATAACAAGAGATATATTATTTTTTTTATATAACATAGCAACATCATAAATAGGAAGAACAATTTTATCAGGATAGTAATAAGTATATCCACCTTCAATATTATCTAACATTTCATTTTTTATTCTAATATTAGAGAAAGTTCCTCTCATCATAACTTCATGATTACCACGACGTGCACCAAAAGAATTAAAATCAAGATAATCAACATTTTGTTTTATAAGATAATTTCCAGCAGGACTATTATGAGGTATAGAACCAGCAGGACTAATATGATCAGTAGTTACGGAGTCACCAAAAATTGATAATATGCGAGCATTAGAAATATTATTTATTTTAAAATTATTTATATTATTAAAGAAAGGGGGTTTTTTAACATATGTTGAGTTATTATTCCATTCATATGTAACGCTTTTTTTAGATTTAATTTCTTTCCATTTCTTATCACCTTTAAAAACATTTGAATATTGAGTTTTAAACATTTCAGGTGAAATATTAGATTTTATAACTTGATTAATTTCATTATTAGTAGGCCAAATATCTTTTAGATATACATTAATTCCTTTTCCTGTAATTCCAATAGGATCTCGTAATAAATTAATTTTCATAGTTCCTGCGAGAGCATAGGCAACAACTAGCGGTGGAGAAGCAAGATAATTAGCTTTTATTAAAGGATTAATACGTCCTTCAAAATTTCTATTACCAGATAATACACCAGCTGCAACAAGATTATTATTTTTTATAACATCACTAATTTCTTTATTTATAGGTCCAGAATTTCCAATGCAAGTAGTACAACCGTAACCAATTAAGTTAAAACCAAGAATGTCAAGGTATTTTTGCAAACCAGATTTTTCTAAATATTGAGTAACAACCTTTGAACCAGGTGCTAGAGAAGTCTTAACCCATGGTTTACTATTTAATCCTAAATTAACTGCTTTTTTAGCCAATAGTCCAGCTGCAACCATAACAGATGGATTAGATGTATTAGTACAACTAGTAATAGCGGCAATACATATATGACCGTTATCTAAAGAAAAATTGTTATTTTTAACTTTAATATTAACATCAATATTTTTTACATCATAAATATCATTAAGAGATTTAATAAAATCTGAATCGCTATTTTTAACTAATATACGATCCTGAGGTCTCTTTGGACCTGCAAGATTTGGTTCAACATCAGATAAATCAAATTCAATAGATTCAGGATAAATTGGATCAATTGTATTATCATCTCGCCAAATTAATTGAAGTTTAGCATATGTTTTTACTAGATTAATTAAAGATTGAGGTCTTCCAGTCATATGAAGATAAGATAATGTTTCATCATCAATAGGAAAGAATCCGCAAGTGGCACCATATTCTGGAGCCATATTAGAAATAGTGGCTCTATCAGCAACACTAAGTTGTTTTAATCCTGAACCATAAAATTCAACAAATTTTCCAACCACACCTTTCTTTCTTAATATACTAGTAATAGTAAGAACTAAATCAGTAGAAGTAACACCTTCATTAAGTTTACCTTTAATTTTAAATCCAATAACTTCAGGAACATTCATCGTAAGAGGTTGACCTAACATAGCAGCCTCAGCTTCTATACCACCAACACCCCATCCTAATACAGAAAGAGCATTAATCATAGTAGTATGACTATCAGTTCCAACTAGAGTATCTGGATAAACAAGATT
>CAXETO010000156.1:0-1713 GCA_963999255.1 uncultured archaeon
ACAATTGAAAATATTAAATTAATTATGCCGGGGTAGCCAAGCTTGGTTAAGGCGACCGCCTCGAGTCATTTGAATACGTTAGTAAGCGGTTGTCCCTTCGGGACACGTGGGTTCAAATCCTACCCCCGGCGTCTTGAAATTTCTATTAATATATAATAAAAAAATGGTTTTTTTATATTTTTTGTAATTTCTTATTTTATAATTTATGACTTCTGTAATAATATCTATTTTTAATTATTTTAGATTCACATTGTTTATATTATTAGGAATATAATCTATCTATGATTGGAATATATTAATTCTGATAAAAAAATTAGAGCTTTTAAATAATGTAATACAGTTGATTAAAGATACAAGGAATAATAATTAATAATGGTAATAAGTAGTATTACTATAATAAAAAATATAATTGATAATGGATTTCAGTTAGAGTCAGATGCATATGACCTAATAAAAAACCTTGATATTAATAAAAATATGAGTAATATTATATCAGAGATAATTAACTCTAAGATTATTAATAATAAAGAAAAAAATATTACTAAACAAGATTTAATTGTTTTTTTTCCACCAAAAGTTAAACAAGAAACTAAATTATCTAAATTAAGTATAGATCCAATGTTAGAGATAGTAAGTGATATAGGAAATAACTTTAAACCAATTGAAGGAATAAAAGGTTTTAAAAAATTATTTCAGAGTCGTTATGATAAATTATTAAGGATTACTCGTTCTAGACCAAATTTTCATAATATAAGTAATATTTCGTCGTTAACAATTGATACTAAAAGTAAAGTAAAAAGAATAGCTGGTTTAGTAATGGAAAAGAAAAGTGGTCGAAATAATTTATTATTAATAATTGATGATGGTACAGGAATTATTAATTTATTAGCTTTTGATAAAAGTATAATTAAAGAATTAAAAAAAATACTTCTTGATAGTTTTATTATAGTAGATTTTGTTTTTAGTAAAATTGGTACAGCCATAATAAAGGCTATATCATTACCAGATATACCTGAACATAAACCAACTTTATCTAATGAAAGAGTTTATGCTATATTCACTTCAGATTTGCATGTTGGAAGTAAACATTTCTTAAATGATGAATTTACTTTATTTATTAAATGGTTGAATGATGAAAAAAATGATATAGAAATAATTAATAGAATAAAATATTTAGTTATTGCAGGAGATGCTGTTGATGGTATTGGTGTTTATCCTGGTCAAGAACAGGATCTTATAGATACTAATTTATCTAATCAATATAAAAAATTGGCTGAACTCTTGAAATTAATACCAAATTCAATTGAGGTTTTGATTATACCAGGGAATCATGATCCTGTTATTCAATCTTTACCACAACCACCTATATCAAAAAAATATTCTAATGATTTGTATTCTATGAAAAATGTAACTATGTTAGGAAATCCTGCTTATGTTCGTTTACATGGTGTAAACGTGTTGATTTACCATGGTAGAAGTTTAGATGATGTAATAGCTAAAACACCTGAATTTTCATTTAATAGACCTGCATTAGCAATGAAATTACTATTGCAGTCTAGACATTTGTCACCAGTTTATGGTGAAAGGTCTTCATTGTTACCTGCAGAGAAAGATGAATTGGTTATATCGGATATTCCAGATATTTTTCATTCAGGACATATTCATGTAATTGATTCTGAGAATTATAGAGGTACATTAATTTTAAATTCTGGA
>CAXETO010000157.1:0-1713 GCA_963999255.1 uncultured archaeon
AACCTATAGATGATGACACTAAAGAAATATTTGGATTTTCTCCAGTGTCTGATTTATCAGATGATGATCTATATCAAGAATTGATAGCACATTATATGTCTCATCGTTATGGTGGTCAATTAACTGATGCTACTTCATTTCCAGGTCAAATTAAAAATGATTACCAATCATTTAAAACAGCTTTAGATTTGGGTAGACCTGTATGGAAATGGAATTTTAGTTTTGATGTTATAGGAGAACACCCATTAGAAAAATTAGAAAAAATAAAAAATGGTAGTTTGCCTATGCCAAGATATTCCTTTTTTCATACAAATTGTATGAGATTTCCCAAAAGTATAAATATACCATTACCAGATATTTGTTATAAAGATTTAGAAGAATTTATTATTGAAACGGTTGGGAAGCCAATATATGATACTGAATGTTTTATAAAAAACCTGTATCATATTAGTAAATGTAATATTAGAAGAGATCCTTGTTCATTAGATCATATAAAAAAAATACGTAAAAAAGTTCCACAATTACCAATACCAATACCATTGCAAAGACCTCAAGTAAAAAGACCACAAGAGGACAGACCACCTTGGATACCAAGATTTAGAGAAAAATATATAAAGTACAAATTGAAGTATTTACATTTAAAAAATTTAAACAAGAGATTTGCTGATGGAATTTAAAATAAATTTAAAACCACTTTCAAGATGTGCTAAATGATATACTTAATATTTTTACTTACCATGATTCTAATTCAATACCATTATCATCATCAATATCATTTATACCAAAAAGGATAACATCAATCAACCACCATAAGACAATAGCAAATGTACCAGTTGATGCCAAAATGTCCATCCAACATTTATTAGTATCTTTATTAACGTTAAAATAGGAAAAGATTGGTTGAAGGATACATCCAATTCCACATACAATGAAAATGAGACATAATTTAATTACTCCTAAAGTTATTTGACCTATATATAAGCGCCCAGCTCCAACATATCCTAGAAAAAAACTGAGTAGAAAAGCTGTCGTTTGACTTTTCTGTTCATAATTACATTGAGGGTTAGAATTAGAAGGATAAGTGAGATAACCATCATTACATATACACCCAGATCCTTCTTGGTTACAAACACCATGGTTACTGCAATCTACAGGAGCGAAAGAACAATTAATGGATAATAAACGTCGTCCATTTGCTGATAGTGGTTCTGTTAATGGTTTGGTTATTTGTTCTACTATATGTGTGTCTTTTGGATAGAGATAATACAAAACAAAACCCATAACCATCATCATAGTAATAATCTTATATTTAACTTGCTTAGATCTTAACATTATATTATATAAATATAATGTTAAATTCATTAAAATTCAATTTTATTTACAATTACTTGCAAAATCTATGTAATTCATTTGGTGTTATACAATAATCTAATTTTGTATCTAATAAATTGATATCTTTAATTCTATAAATAGGGTCAAAAAATGATACACCAATTTTATTACCTACATTAATTGTTTTTAAGAATTTATCATAATAACCCTTACCATAACCTACTCTGTTTCCAAATTTATCACAACCTAACAAAGGAATAATAGCTAAATCAATATGATCTTTAGTAAATTCCATTGCATCAATTGGTTCCATTATATTATATTGATTAACAACATATTTTGTATGTGGTAAAATATTATAATGTTTTAATTCATCATTAA
>CAXETO010000158.1:0-1678 GCA_963999255.1 uncultured archaeon
TTCAGCTAAAGTTGAAATTAAATTTTTAAGGGTCTCATAATTGATTCTATTATATTTGTAAATGTCGTTTTCGATCCCTTTGGTATGAGCAAGTCCAACAAGAAAAATTAATACATCAAATTTATTACTTTTTGAAACCCAATCGTTGACCTTTTTCAAATCAGTTAAATCAAATTGAATAGAAGTATAATTATAATCATTATTATAATTTCCATTAATATTATTATATTCTAAACTGCTTGTATCATCCTTAAATAAATTTTTACTTAAATATGATCCAATAAACCCGGTTGAACCAGCAAATAATATGTTGTTTAATTTAAAGTTGGACATATAATATTTAATATATTATATATGATTTAGTAATTAATTTAAATAAAGGTCTAATTGCTGTTTAACAATAATATTTAAATCATAACTTTTTTCAATAATATTTCGAGCATTCCGTCCCATTTCTTTTCTAATTTTAGGATTCATTAATAAATAATTAATTGCTTTTGATAATGCATGTGAATCTCTCACGGGAACAAGAAGACCGTTAACATTGTGTTTTATTACATCTTTACATCCAGGAATCAAAGTTGTAACTACAGGCCGCCCAACCGCTCCAGCTTCTAACAATATTTTTGGTAGTCCTTCGTGGTAAGAAGGTAGAACAATAATTGTTCCTTCAGCAAGAATTGATGGAATATCTTCAATCATTTTTTCACCCCACCATTCAATTAAACCATTGTTAACCCATTTAAGAACATCACTTTTTGGAATAGCGGACTTATTATTTAAATCAATTTTACCGATAAGAATGAATTTAAATTTCATTTGATTATAGTTTTTAGATAATATAGAAGCATCAACAAACTCTTTAACACCTTTATCCCAAAGTAATCTAGAAACCATCATAACTTTAAGTTCATTGACTGGATTTTCGGGTAAATATTTAAAAATATTAATATTAACACCAGATCCACAAATTATTTTAATATTAAAACTTTGTAATATTCGGTTTCGTACTAAAATGTGTGAGTGATAATCATTTTGTAAAATAGTCGTAATAAATGGTTTTGATGACACTAATTTAAGTGAAATTAGAATAACTTTGTTTATACAAGAATTGATGACGGAATCATTTTTATTGAAAACATAACCTAAACCAGTTATCGCATTTATAATTGTAGGAATTTTAAATATACGAGCAGCAATTGTTCCATATATTACTGATTTGAGAGCAACATGGTGAACTATATCAGGATTAATTTGTTTATATTTGAATAATATAATTAGTAATAACTTAAACTCTTTTAATGGATTAATCCCGGATCTGCTAACTGGAATATCAACAAAATTTATTTTATTTTGAGAAAAGATATGAGAATAACCAGTATCTTTAGCAAGAACGTAAACGTCGTAACCTTCCTTTTTAGCCGCTATTGCAAGATCCATCCTATGTGAAATAAAGAACCAATCAACGTTAACTAAGTATAATAATTTTTTCACGTTAAATAGATTAATTTATATTTAACATATATTAATTAACTGAGATAGAAATCCAACCATCAGGAAGTTTGTCTTCATTTGGTACATTTATTGCATTCAACCATTTATTGGGCGCTAAAACAATTTTATTATCATTATTATTCAACCAAGCACCCCACCATGAAAAACTACTATTTGATATAAT
>CAXETO010000159.1:0-1669 GCA_963999255.1 uncultured archaeon
AATAACAACATCATTATTTTTAGTAAATTTAGCTATTTTTTCAACATTAACTTCAGGCCTATTAGAATTTGTTTTCAACAGATTAGATTTAACATTTAACCAAAGCTTAGAATTAGTTTTTTTATAAAGACTAGTAATATCTTTTAAAAGATTATGTCTATAATCATCATATATTTTCATTTTATCTTTAACTCTTTTATTTCAGATTTAAAAGTTTTTAATTTCTCTTCAAGAATAGTTATAGTTCGTGAAAAAATTTCTTTTGATGTTAGTGAACCTACAGATTCAATTGTTAATTCATATTTATCGTCATCAATTTCAGTAAGAACAGAAGCACAAGTAGGAATCCATTTCGCATGATTTTTGCCTTGACCTAGTTTCGCATATGCTTCTAACTTAATTTTTTGTTTAGGACCAAGTTTTAATATAGGAATATTAATAGATGTTGGTTTAACAATATCGCCATCAGATACTAGATCTCCAGAATATACTGTTAGTGGTTTATCTTCAGCTTCAATATCTAAAACAAGTAATACTCTACAATTAACACAACCAAGAGCACTTTCACATTTACATAATTCTGGGAGAACAAATGAGTCTAAATCAGTTTTAAGTGGTACAAGACCTAGACGATGACTTATTAATTCGTCATATAACGCAGAAGAATTGTCAATAATAACTACATCATCAATTGCCATTACTGGAACTTCATTCATAGCAAATCTACGTAATGCATTAACATACACTAGTGAAAAACCTTGAAATTCAACTTTTAAATTAAAATCTTCATTTTTTATAATTTTAAATTTCAATAATATCACACTTCATAATGTAAAAAATATTTTTAATCATCTACAACAATTATCAATCTAGATAGTAGTTTAAATATATTACGATATTAGTCATTTGAATAAGTTGTATCTTCACCTAAATTTAGTGTTCTAGAGATATTAGCAATAACATCTATCATTCCATCACCATTCATAGCAGAAACAGGAATTGGGTCATATTCTAATCCAAGTGTGATTATAGAAGTAAGAAGATCACGATTAAGCATATAAGAATCACCACCATATTCAGATTCAATTTTACTCTCTATATTTTCAGGATTCGAAAATATATTAGAGATAATATCACTATTTTCTATTAAATCAAATTTAGAGAATATTGGTATTTGAGGTAAATTAAATTTTAACCTAATTGAATTAGCTAGAAATAACAAAGAAACATAGTTGGAATAACTAGAAATTAACGTGCTATCAAATAGAAATAAAGAGACTTTAGCATCGCTTTGAATATTATTAACAATATATAATCCGCTATTTCTATAAGCAAATAATTCAATTTGTCCAGGAGTATCAAAAATAGCATAATCAACATTCATGACATCTAAAGCACTTTGAATTTCATCAATTTTAGTAGCAATAAGATCAACAGCAAAGATTAAGGCACCGTTAGGGCCTAATTGGTATTTTTCCATTAAGGAATCAATATCAATATATTCTCTTATATCAAAATCAGGTGTATATGGTAGACTTCTAACTCCTGGATCAAGATTAATGCTAGCTACACTATTACCTTTATCATTATATAATGAGATTAATTTTTCAGTTAGTAATGTTTTTCCAGAACCTGCGGTACCAATTTGATATATACTATACATTCAACA
>CAXETO010000160.1:0-1657 GCA_963999255.1 uncultured archaeon
AAATTTCTTTATTTCTTTACCTACCTGAACTGCTAATTCACGAGTCGGTGTAAGAACTAAAGCCTGCACTTCGCCCATATTTTTATTTAATCGCTCTAACATTGGTATAGAAAAAGCCGCTGTTTTACCTGTGCCAGTTTGTGATTGACCTATAACGTCTCTACCTGAAAAAAGTGGTTCTAATACTCTATTTTGTATAGGAAAAAGTTCTTTGAAACCCATTTCATCTAATGCCTTAATAATTTCTGGTCTAATTTTATGTGTTTGTAAATCGTTCATTATCTGATCGTGTTAAGGTTTCTTTATATTTTATGATGTATTTATATCTTTAATTAGATTTTTCTCATCTTAAACCTATTAACTTAATAATTAATAATTATATAATATAAATAAAATGAAGTTTTTTAAACGCAATAAATCTGATAAATCCTCTCATGAACAATTATCTAAAAATCTTAAGATTGTTCATGATGAATTAATATCAAAAAAATATTTATCTAAAAAATACTTTACTCCTCAAGAAGTTAATCAACTATTACCTGAAATCCGTAGTCATATGACAAAGTTGTATGTAGTATCTCGTAATATAGAAAATTATGAAAAACAGATTATGAAAACTGGTAGTACTAAAGAACTAATTAAAACTAAAAATGCATTAAATGACAGTATGATATTCTATTGGGAAACTATTAAAAACCTAGAACTGTTAGGATGCCATTTAAAATCTTTAGAAGCCGGATTAATAGATTTTCCTGCTGTTATAAATAAAAAAGAAATATGGCTATGTTGGAAATGGAATGAATCCGAAGTTTCTCATTGGCATCATATACATGATGGTTTTAACGGTAGAAAATCTATTAACTCAATGAATTTTAGTAAAGTGTTAAAACTATAAAAAATATTTAATATGCTAGTTTAGAAAAATATATGAATAAAAAATATTCGAGTTATTTATTTGTCGCAATAATGGCCTGTATCATGTCATTTTTTATGTCACTTGTTTTTACTTTTCTAGCAATTGGTTTTACACCAAATTTTCTCAGTATATGGCTTGAATCATTTATTATCGGTTGTATTGTAGCTTTTCCTATCGCTCTTTGCGCTGATCCTATAGCTAGAAAAATCGTTAAAAAAATAGTTAAATAAATTATTTGTTTTAAAATAATTGTGTCTAAGTGATTTCTCTGAATATTGATAGAAAAATTCTAGCGGAATTAATTGTATTTGTTGCCTTAGCTTCTGTATTACATTTAATAAGACCATTTTCTCTACCTCAGGGAGGTTCTATAACTGCTGGTGCAATGATACCAATTATGTTATTTTCACTTAGACGTGGCTATAAAAATGGTTTATTAGCTGGAATAATCTTTGGTCTAATAGTATTTGTTCAAGAACCTTTCTTTTTTCATCCAGTTCAGTGGTTATTAGATTACCCTATAGCGTTTGGACTACTAGGTCTTGCAGGTATAGCTAGAAAATATTATGTTCTAGGTATTGGATTAGCAATGTTTGGCAGATTTATTTCTCATTTTCTATCTGGCATTATATTCTTTGCTTCATATACTCCTGAGGGTATGTCTCCCATTATCTATTCAATAATATATAATGGTAGTTTCTTATCTATTGAATTTGCAATAAGCGCTGTAATTTTATATGC
>CAXETO010000161.1:0-1626 GCA_963999255.1 uncultured archaeon
ATTTTATTATAATAAGAATTAGATAAGAATATGATAAAATTATCATGTAGAACAGAAGATTTACAGATTGCCGCAAAGATGATCAAGGAGGGTGCAGTCATATCATATCCTACAGATACTGTATATGGAATTGGATGCGACCCTTTAAATGAAGAATCAGTAAAAAGAATAATTAAAATAAAAAATAGAGAGAATAAACCAATGCCTATATTATGTTATAATATAGAAATGATAAAAAAAATAATATTTTTAAGTAAAAAGGAATTAAATATTATAACAAAATTTTGGCCTGGACCTTTAACTGTCATAGGTAAATGCATTAAGCCAGAAGAATTTAAACAAATAAATTTAAATTCAGATAAACTAGGAGTAAGAATTCCTAATAATCATTGTTCAAGAGAACTAATAAAATTATGTGGCGGATATTTAATAGGAACAAGCGCTAATAAATCAGGACAAAAATCAGCAGTAAATTATCATGAAGTAGTAAAACAGTTAGGAGATGAAGTGGATGCCATAATAGATTTTGGAACAACAGAATTACAGATTGATTCTACAGTAATTGACATAACAGATAATAAAATTCGTATAATTAGAGAAGGAAATATAAAAAAAAGTGATTTAAAAATTTAGAAATATAATTATTTATTAATAATAACTGCTTTTTCAGCTAGAAAATGACTTAAGAGTTTTTCACTCGTGAATGATTGGATTATATTAGATGGGATTTGATGAAAATTAGATAGAAATTTAATTTTATTTTCATTAATATCAAGAATTTTATTATCAATAATACAATAATTATTAAGATTATTATAAAATAGATTAATAGATTTTTTAGTTCCAAACGTCATTATTCCAACATTTTTTATTTTTTTATTTACACCCACATGTTTAATAGAATATGAAATTTGATTAGAACAAGCAATTCTAAGTAAAATTTCTAATTCAATATTTTTGGATATCAATAATTTTTTTTCATATAAAGACCAGATTTGTTTTCCAATTAATTCTAAATGAGTTAAACCGGCAACATAATCTGCGTTAATTAATTGAATAGTTAAAGCAGAATCAAGAGAATTCCAATATCTTCTATTTTCAAAAAGAAAATCATCATAATCAATTAATAATTTGACTCCACAACATAATAAGGAATGTTCACCTTTTATTTCAATAATATTCAAATTAAATAGTCACATTTCCACCATGAATAGCAGGAATTAGAATAAGTTCATCACCTGATTTAACAATAGTTTTCGTAATATCAATCATAGAAATTTCAACTTCATTAAGGACGACCACAGTATTTTTGATATTATAGAATAAATTATGAGTTTGTGTAACTTTATTAATATATTCAAAGATTTCATCAATATATAATTTAGATTCTAACAAATGTAATTCATTTTTTCCCATTAATTTTTTAATAGGCCCCAATAATTTTACAGTAATCAATTAACAATTACCATATTAAATAGAAGTTGTATAGAATTATTTTTCATATTGTTAATTAGAAGAATCAGATTTTTTAATATTAGCAGATTCAGAATCAACAGTAGTTTTATCAGAATCAGAAATAGCAGCAGCATCAGCAGTAACTTCAGCATCAGCAGTAACTTCAGCATC
>CAXETO010000162.1:0-1614 GCA_963999255.1 uncultured archaeon
ATCAATTCTATTAAAATCCTGTATAGATCAAGTACTTTTTAAATCATTTCATGTTAAAATTTCTGAAAATATTAATGGTTTCATTCTTAATTCTACTGTTTGTGGTGAAAAACTTAATTATAATAAACATAAATTAAAAATCGAAATTAAATCTCCCACTTATCATGAAATGAAAATTATCCTTAAACCACATTGTATCATTCGTTATTTACTAGATTTATAAAATATTATTTTTTCTTATATATTCTCTAAATAATTCTCTAGTTGTATTAGTTAATTCATAATTATGTAATTCATTAAATTTCACCCATTTAAAATCCAATATTTCTTTGTTAGTTTTTATAGATCCTGTAAATTCTTTTGCTATATAATCAATTATTACATAATGATATTCTATTTCATTTCTATTTCTATTTATACAATTAAACACACCTATCATACTCTCTATTTTAACATCTATTCCCATTTCTTCTTTAACTTCTCTTATTGCTGCTTCTTCTAATTCTTCTCCAATTTCTACTAATCCTCCTGGTATTGACCATAAGAATTTATTTGGTTCTTCGCCACGTTTTATTATTAGCGTTTTGTTTTTATTAATTACTAATACGCCTACTGCTATCAAAGGTTTATTATTGAATTCTTGATTCATGTTTTATTCTAAAATCATTATTTTTATAGATTTTTTTACAATAGGCATTTGATTGAGTTCATTCATTGCTTTATCTATTGATTTTTGATCTCTAGTTTCTAGTGTAAGTATTAAAGGTGTTTCTTTCCCAATTTCTGATTTTTCACTTTGAATTGCGTTAGAAACATTGATGTTGTTCTTAGATAATATCTTTGTAATATTATATAATACTCCTGGACTATTTGAGACTAGTAATCTTACGTAATAATATAATGAATAATTATCAAATATTATGTTGTTGTTAATGTTTTTTGCTTCCATTTTGCTTGCAATACTGTTAAAATAATTGTTAATTTGTTTACTTGATTCTCTGTTAGCCAAATCTACTATGTCTGTTATTACTGAATTTGCTGTTGGTCTACCTCCTGATCCAGATCCTATTATTATTCTAGGAAATTTTTTATTTTTGATATAAATAGAAATCCCATTATTATCATATTTAACTGAAGATAAAGTTGAATTTTTAGATATTAATGCTGGACTTACTTTTAACTCAAATATATCATCTCTCTTAGCAGCCAATACAATAGGTTTTATCTTATATCCTAATTTATTAGCATATTTTATATCTTCTTTTTCTATTTGACTTATTCCCTCAATATTTATATTATCATATTCTGGAAATTTTCCAAATGCGTTTGCAGTTAGTATTATTAGTTTATGTGCAGCGTCTACGCCATCTATATCAAAACTTTCATCTGCTTCTGTGTAACCTTTTTCTCTTGCATCTTCTAACGCTTCATTGAATTCCATTCCATCTTCCATTAAAGATAAAATATAGTTAGTTGTACCATTTACAATTCCTATTATTTTCTCAATATTATAACTTGGAATATTACTTAATTCATTGATTATACGAGTTTCTCCACATGCAGCGGCTTGATAAGCTAAATTTCTCTTTGTTTTTTTAGCTTTTTTTAAAATTT
>CAXETO010000163.1:0-1553 GCA_963999255.1 uncultured archaeon
AGACCAGAATAAATTAAGATTACTTGACCAAAATCTATTGTAGCAAATACTAACATTGTTGGGAAGATATTTGGAATCAAATGTCTTAACATTATTTTAAAATTATTAACACCTGATCCAACAGCAGCTTCAATATATTTAGAATTAACTATTCTTAGAGTTTCACCTCTAGCCATTCTTGTATACCATGGCCACCAGACAAACATTAAGGCATACATCATATTAATTACACCGGCACCCAGTGCAACAGCAACAGCCATAGCTAATACTAATGCAGGAATAGCCATAAAAACTTCAATAATTCGCATTAAAATTTCGTCAACAATTCCTCCCTTTAAAGCAGAGTAAGTGCCTATTACTAGACCAATTATTAAAGCAGTGACTATTACAGAGAAACTAACAAAGAAATCATTAGGTGTTGCATAGATAACACGGCTAAAAAGGTCTCTACCTAATTTATCAGTTCCAAAAAAATGTTTTAGACTTGGAGACTCCATAGGTTCTCCGACATTCTGCTCAATTGGATCATATGGTAATAAGGCACTACCAGTAAGTGCAACAATAATTGATATTGCAATAATTGTAAGAACTATTATTAATCCTATAAGACCAGTACCATGTTTTGTTAATTTTATAAAAAAAGATTTAGCTTCACTCATCAATATTCACATTTTATATAGTAATAGAAGGATTGGCTATTGCATAAAGTATATCAGCAATTAAATTAGCAATTATCATAATTAACGCAAAAATTAAAGTGACACCTAAGATACCTGGATAGTCAAGAATATTAAGAGCTTTAATAGCAAATAGACCTATACCAGGATATTGAAAAATTGATTCAACAAATATACTTCCAGCTACAAGCCAACTAGTAATAAAAGATACTATAGTAATAACAGATATCAAAGCATTTCTTAACGCATGTTTAGCAAAAACAGCTCTTTCACTTAACCCTTTAGCTCTTGCAGTTCTTATATAATTAGTGTTCATAACATCAAGTATACTAGATCTAAGAATTCGAGTTACATATCCAAAATTTATTAAAGCAAGAGCCATAGCAGGCATAATTAGTCTACGAGAAGCATCAAAGAATACAACCCAATTACGAGTTAACATACTATCTAGAATAATAAAACCAGTAATTTTTGTTGGAAGTGAGAGAGTTGGTGATATTGCGCCACCAGTAGGCAAAATTTGAAAAGTATATGAAAAAACAATCATTAAAATTAACGCTAAAAAAAACGGTGGTGATGATATACCAGCCATATAAATAGTTCTAATACCATGATCAAGTTTTTTATTAGCATATCTACCAGATAATATACCACAAGGTATTCCTAATAAGACTGTTACTAAAAATGCAAGGGATACAATTTGAATAGTATATGGCAAAGTACGAGCAATAACAGCGCTAACAAGTTCACGTTTTGATACAGAATAACCTAGATCTCCTTGAAGAACACCAGACAAGTAATACCAAAACTGTATATAAAGTGGTTCATCTAGATGGTATTTAGCTCTATATACTTCAGCAAGTTCAGGATACATAC
>CAXETO010000164.1:0-1548 GCA_963999255.1 uncultured archaeon
TTATTTCTACCAGATATAATAATAGAGTTAAATTCTTTAAAAGAAAAATTAGAATCATAAGACTTAATTTGAAAATCAATATTTACATCTTCTAACATATTTTTTAACTGAGTAATACTATCAGATAAATTATTAATTAATAACAACAAGATGAATCACAAATAATAAGATCAATTTTTAAACATTTTATTTAACTGTAACTGATTTAGCAAGATTCCTAGGAAAATCAGGATTTAATTGATTATTAAGCGCATAGAAATATGCTAGCATTTGCAATGGAATAACTCCAAGTAAAGGATATAAACTATCATGTGTCTTTGGTATAGGTAAAAATACATCATATAACTTATTATTTTTATTAGAAATACATATGATATATCCACCTCTGCTTTTAATTTCAGATATATTATTTAAAGTAGATTTATAATTTTCATCTTCTGGATTTAAAATTAATACAGGTGTTTTATTATCAATTAACGCTAGAGATCCGTGTTTTAATTCACCAATAGACATTCCTTCAGCATGAATATAAGATAATTCTTTAAGTTTTAGTGCACCTTCAAGAGCAATAGGTTGATTTAATCCCTTTCCTAATAAATAAACATCTTTTTGATTAATAGTATTAATAATATCTTTAATTTTAGTTTCTAGATTTAGAATTTTACGAACACTTTTTTTTATAAAGTTATTTTCTATTAATGGAAAATCAGTACATAAAGTAGAGATAATATCATAAATAACAACAAGTTGAGATGTAAAACTTTTAGTGGCAGCTACACCAATCTCTGGACCACAATTTAAGTATAGATTATAATCACTCTCTCTTACTAAAGAAGAACCAAATGCATTAACAATAGAAATAATTTTACTTTTTTGTTTTTTCAATTCTTTTACTGACTCCAAGATATCTGCAGTTTCTCCACTTTGAGATATAACTATAGCAACAGTTTTGTCATCAAATAAACCTAAATATTGATTAAATTCACTTGATAATATTACTTCAACATTTAGTTTAACATATTTAGCAAGTAATATCTTAGCTATTAACGCGACATGATAACTCGATCCACTTCCAACAATAAACACTTTATTACTATTTTTTATTAAATTAGGTATTTGTTTTAAAACAGTTTTATTTTTATTAATAGAATTTATAATACTGTTTTTTTGATCATAAATTTCTTTCAAAGTATAATGTTCAAAACCTTTTTTAGAGATTTGACCAATTTCCCAAGCTACTTTAACTATTTGTTTTTCAACAATATTATTTTTAAAATTAAAGATATTATGTTTATTTTTAGTTAATATTACTATTTCATAATTATCAAGAAATATAACATTATCAGTATAATCAATAAAAGATAAAATATCACTTGCAATGAAATATTCATCATTTCCAACACCAAGAATTAATGGAGCATCTTTTCTAACACCCATTAAATTTCCAGTATGTCTATTAATAAGAACAAATGAAAAAGTACCTTCTAATTTACTAACTAATTTTAATATTGCTTTTTTTTCATCATTACATTTATTATAGTATTCTTC